>CAYXXZ010000108.1:6382-8417 GCA_964469165.1 uncultured Porticoccaceae bacterium | reverse complement strand
CCGCCGCCGCGCCAGTTGTAGAGGCCGAATTCCTGCAGGTTGGGTACGCCGGACATCAGCTCGGCGCGGTATTTGAAGGGCTGGGTGTCGCCGGCTTCTTCCTGGGTGACGATACGGCCCTTGCCCAGCTTCTTGAAGGCGTCGGTGACGATCTTCCAGTCGACGTCGACCTGCTCCTGGGTGCCATACAGGGCGGCGTACAGGTTCCAGGCACCCATGCCGGTGTCCTTCTGTATCTGCTTGAGAACGCTGTCGGGCGTGTGGCCCGGTTCGCTGGTGTAGGCGGAGCGACGCACGTTGCCGCTGCCGGCTTCCCAGAGAATGTTGGCGATCACGACGGAGTTGGGAATGGTGCCCGACATGCGCAGTGGCCGCAGCAGATCGACGATTTCGACGATGTCGTCCTCATTGTCGAAAATGATTTCGAAGGGCTTGTAGACAGGCGGCTTGGGCATCAGCCAGAAGCCCATCTTGGTGGTGATGCCGTAGTTGGCCTGCGTGAACATGCCGTCCAGCGTCGGCCCGTATCCCCACTTGAAGATCTGCCAGGTGTTGCTGCCTTGCACACCGCCCATGCCGGTGCGATAGATGTCGCCATTCGCCAGCACCACCTCCATGCCGCACTGCATCATGAAGTGCTCGCCGTAGGGGGTGTAGCCCACGCCCCGGTCCATGGTGTTGCCGAGCGGGCCGGCAATCGCCGACGGCGCCGAGAACGACAGCATCAGCGGCAGATCGTTCTCCTGGATGTAGTCGTACAGCTGCCCGTAGGTGACTCCCGGCTCGACCAGGGCATAGCACATGACCGGATCGATCTTGATGATCTTGTTCATCTTCTTGAGGTCAAGAATGACCTGGCCGCGCTGCACGGGGGCGGATGAGCCATAGCCGAAGTTGCGCCCGGTGGAAATGGTCCAGATCGGTATCTTGTGTTCGTTACAGATCTTGACGACACCCTGCACCTGCTCGACGCTGGTCGCGGTCAGGGCGGCGGAAGGCGCATGTGCGGCGTTTTCCACCGACATCATGATCTTGTTGTAGGGTGCCAGCTGGCTGGCGTTGACCAGCACGTTCTCGTCACCCAGCAGGGCGCGAAATTTATCAACGGCCTTGTTGAATTCCTTCTGGCTCACCCCTCTGGGCATTACGGCGTTATTTTCTACAGACATTGATCAGACTCCTTCATGCCTCGATCGCAAAAGAAACGAAACTGCCGGTGACCGGCTTGTTCAGTGGCAGAGCCGCTGGCGCTGCCAGAGCGTTGGGGTTGTCCAGCGCAGCCAGCAGATAGCCGATAGTGGCCAGCCACTGTCCAGCACGGCTGCTGTCCTGTGCGGGGTGCGCCAGCTGGCGGATCGCGGTGCCATCGCCTTGTTCCTCGTTCAGGCTGACGCTTGCGCCACAGTTACGCAGGTGGCTGGTGAACTCGCGGGAACAGTTCGCGGCGGCCGCGGTGGTCATCAAGCGATGGCGGCTGAAACGGGTGTCGGTGCTGTGCTGGCCGAGCCACAGCACCTGGGCGCCAGCGCTGCGCGCCATGTCCACCACCAGGGTCGCGGCGGCATCGTCCAGCAGGCCGATGACGCGCAGCGGCTGCACACTGCGCAGCTGGCGCTCGAAGGCCAGGACAACGTCGAGATCGTGGTTCACCCTCTGCATCCGTACCCGATTGCCGCCACCGGCCAACGCGCCGTGCAGGAACGGCTGCTCGGCCGTGCTGCCATCGACCAGCGCCAGCAGCGGCGCGCCGCTGTCGATGCCAGCGGGTATTGCCACGGTACCCGCCAGTGCGCGCAGGGGGCCGCCAGCCGCGAACCCCGCAATGCTGCTCAAAGCCATGCCCTTGAGCACGAAACGACGACTTACACTCATGCCGACCTCCTCAAGGCTGGCCTGCCGCAGCGGGCAGGCTCGCCAGATATTCAGTCACCTGGGCGATGGATTCGTCATCGATGAACGATGCCGGGAACGCGGGCATGGCATTGAAGCCGTTGCGCACGATGAATTTCACATAGGCCTCGGGCAGGCCGCGGCC
>CAYXXZ010000108.1:3761-6282 GCA_964469165.1 uncultured Porticoccaceae bacterium | reverse complement strand
CATTGAAGCCGTTGCGCACGATGAATTTCACATAGGCCTCGGGCAGGCCGCGGCCCGCGATCGCCGTACCCACGCCCACCTGGGGATCGTGGCACTGGCCGCAAACCTTTTCGTACAGATTCTTGCCACTGCCCCACTGGCCGGATTCCTGTGCCTGGGCGGGTAGCGCCAGCAATGCAAAGGGCAGGAGAGCCGCCATCAGCAACTGTTTCGCAGCCTTGTCACGCATTTTTCTTTTCTCCAGTAATTATCGATGGGCCAACGTCAGAACGGGTAGGTGCGCGGTCTGCGTTGCACCGTGACCCACTGAGTGGTAGTGAATTCGTCCAGTGCCCAGTCGCCGTTGAAGCGCCCCAGCCCGGAATTTTTTTCTCCGCCAAAGGGCGCGTTCGCTTCGTCATTCACAGGCATGTCGTTGATGTGGGTCATGCCGGCGCGCAGGCGCTGCGCGAACTGCTCGCCGCGGGAGACGTCGGCGGTGAACACTGCGCTCGACAGACCATACTCACTATCGTTGGCCAGTGCCAGGGCGTGTTCGGCGTCGCGCGCGCTCTGAATGCCGACCAGCGGGCCGAAAATTTCCTCGCGGGCGATCTCCATATCCGCGCTCACATTGCCGAATACGTGGGGTGGCACGACGTTGCCCTGCGCCTCGCCGCCCACGAGCAGCGTCGCGCCTTCCCGCTGTGCTCTGGCAATTTTGTCGCGCAGGCCCGCCAGTTGCGTGGCATTGATGACGGGGCCGACGATGGTTTCGGGTTTTTTCGGGTCGCCATAGGGCAGTGCTTCGACCCGCGCCACGAAGCGCCGGGTGAACTCTTCCACCACAGGCTCCTCGACGATGATGCGGTTGACGGCCATGCAGATCTGTCCCTGGTGCAGGAACTTGCCCACAACCGCGGCATTCACCGCGGTCTCGATGTCGGCATCGGCGAGCACCACGAATGGACTGTTGCCACCCAGTTCCAGGGCGACGTGCTTGAGATGATCGCCGCCGCAGGCGAGTTGGCCGATGCGGCGACCGACCGAAGTGGAGCCGGTAAAGGAGATGAAGGCCGGCACCGGGTGTTCGACGAAGGCGTCGCCGATGTCGGCACCGGCGCCGACCAGCACGCTCAGCAAGCCCGGCGGCAGACCGGCCTCCTCGAAGATGCGCGCCAACAGCAGACCGCCACAGATCGGCGTATCGCTGGCGGGCTTGACCACCACCGCGTTGCCCAGTGCCAGGGCGGGAGACACGGAGCGGGCGCTCAGGTGCAGGGGGAAATTCCACGGGCTGATCACGCCCACCACGCCCAGCGGCTTGCGATAGGCACGACTTTCCTTGTCCGGGATGTCAGAGGGGACGATGCGGCCGTGGGCGCGGCCCGGCAGGCTCGCGGCTTCCAGGGTGATGGCGCGGGCCGAACCCCATTCTATTTCGGCCTTGAGCTGGGTGCTGCCCGCTTCGCGAATCAGCCAATCGATGATTTCCTGCTTGCGCTCATCGAAGATCGCCACGGCCCGGCGCATGACATCGCCGCGCACCCCGGGCCCGGTTGCGGCCCATTCGGCCTGGGCCTGTTGGGCCGTGCGGTAGGCCTGGTCCAGGTCCTCGGCATTCGCCATGGCCAGGCTCAACAAGGTTTCGCCGGTGAAAGGATCGCGGACATCCAGATTGCGGCCCGCGCTGCCCGCTCGCCAGTGCCCGGCGATCGGTTGCAGCTCGAGGTTCTGATAGACTGATTTTTCCTTCATTTTTACGCACTCCGTTTCTGGTTTTGCAGGGCGGCTTTCCTTGGCGTCATCTTGAGAATAGACGACGAAGGAGGCCCTGCCAATGAGCCCCTGATGGCATCGCACCCGTTTGTCGGGCCGCGGCCTCAGCCCAGCTTGAGGATCGGTTTGACGGCGCTGCCGTTGGCTGAGTCCTCGAAAGCCTGATTGATCTGATCGAAACTGTAGAACTTGACCAGCTTGTCGAAGGGAAATTTGCCGGCCTTGAAGAATTCGACAAGTTTGGGAATGAATACCCGCGGCACGGAATCACCTTCGATGACGCCGATCATGCTCTTGCCTTCCGCCATGAGGTCGTTGTGTACGTCGATGTTCATCTCTGGCGTGACCCCGACGATGGCTGCCTGCCCCAATGGCCGCAGCGCATGCAGGCACTGGCGCACCACCGGCGGCACGCCGGTCGTCTCCACCGCGTAGTGAGTGCCGCCGCCGGAAGCGTCGCGGATCTCGTTCACCACGTCTGCCGTCTTGCCGTTCAGCGTGTGGGTGGCACCGAGTTCCTTGGCCAGCTGCAGGCGATTGTCGTGGACATCGATGGCAAAGATCTGCTGGCAGCCGGCGATTCTGGCGGCCATGATCGCACTCAGGCCCACGGCGCCGCAGCCGTAGATTGCGATGGTGCTGCCAAACCCTGGCTTCAGGCGGTTGAGCACGGTGCCGGCGCCGGTCTGAATGCCGCAACCCAATGGCCCGAGCAGGGCCAGATCCACATCCTTGTCGACCTTCACCACATTGCGCTCATGGG
>CAYXXZ010000108.1:0-3661 GCA_964469165.1 uncultured Porticoccaceae bacterium | reverse complement strand
CCGAGCAGGGCCAGATCCACATCCTTGTCGACCTTCACCACATTGCGCTCATGGGCGACGACATAGGTGCCGAACGAGGACTGGCCAAAGAAAGTCGCCAGCTCCCTGTCCCCTTGCTGGAGACGTGACGTGTTGTCTTCCAGGTGACCGCCGAAGTTGAGTTCGTTGAACCTCGCGCACACCGTGGGGTGGCCGGTCAGGCAGTTCTCGCAATGGCCGCAGTGGGCGAAGGACATCACCACGTGGTCGCCCACCGCTAGGTTGGTGACGTTGTCTCCGACCTTTTCGACGATCCCGGAACCTTCGTGGCCGAGCACGATGGGGTAGGGTGAAATGCCCAGATCGCGCGCCACCGCATCGGTATGGCAGACCCCGGTGGCAACCACCTTGACCAGTACCTCCTGGGCGCGGGGTGCGGAGAGGGTGACTTCCTCGATGGCGAAGTCTTCACCTTGGGCGTGGGTTACGGCGGCTTGAATCTTCATGGCGGTCGCTCCTGTTGGGTGAGAACGGTCCGGACATCGAGTGCTCAGCCAGTGCGTCATATCGGCCAGCCGGGCTCATGTCCCAGACATTGAATACTTGCTCCGCAGTCATAGTAGCCCATCGCCATGCCTTTAGGGCCTGGTCGCACTACCTGAATCGTCGACGTTGTGCCTGAAAAAGCGCCAATCAAGGTGCGACAAGCGTGGTTTTGCGCATAAGGCCGGGTTGACGTCTGGTATAATCGCCGGCCACTCGAGATTGCCGCTGAGGCCGTCTTTTTGCGTACCAAAGCCGTACAACCTCCAGAAATCACCTGATGACAGACGTAACGAATCCTTTGCCAGCAAACGATAGACGCACATTTGCGATCATTTCGCACCCCGACGCGGGGAAGACCACCATTACCGAGAAACTGCTGCTGTTCGGGCAGCTCATTCAGGTTGCGGGTACCGTGAAGGGCAAGAAGAGCGACCGCCATGCCACCTCCGATTGGATGACCATGGAGAAGGAGCGCGGAATTTCGGTTACTTCATCGGTGATGCAGTTCCCCTACAAGGACTGCACGGTGAACCTGCTCGATACCCCTGGCCACGAGGACTTCTCCGAGGACACCTACCGCACGCTCACCGCGGTGGACTCGGTGCTGATGGTGATAGATGGCGGCAAGGGCGTCGAGGATCGCACCATCAAACTGATGGAGGTCTGTCGCCTGCGGGATACGCCGATCATCAGCTTCATCAACAAGATGGACCGCGATATCCGCGACCCCATCGAGGTGCTGGACGAAATCGAGACAGTGCTCAATATCTCCGTTGCCCCCATCAACTGGCCGCTCGGCATGGGCAAGGAATTCAGGGGCGTCTACAACCTTTACACGGACTGCATCCACGTCTACCAGCAGGGCAAAGGCCATACCATTCCCGAAGACATCCGCATCCAGGGACTGGACAGCGACGAGGCCAGAGCGCTGCTGGGCGCCTATTACGAGAGCACCTGCGACGAGATCGATCTGGTGCGCGGCGCCACCAACGAATTCGACCTGGACGCCTATTTGCGCGGCGAAATGACGCCGGTCTTTTTCGGTACGGCGCTCGGCAATTTCGGTGTTCGCGAAATGCTTGACCATTTCGTGGAGTGGGCGCCCCCGCCCCGCGATCGCCAGACGGAAACCCGTGTCGTTGCCGCCGGTGAAGAAAAGTTCAGCGGCTTCGTTTTCAAGATCCAGGCCAACATGGACCCAAAACACCGCGACCGTATCGCCTTTCTGCGCATCTGCTCGGGCACCTATCAGCAGGGCATGAAAATGCGCCACGTGCGTCTCGGCAAGGATGTGCGCATTGCCGATGCCGTCACCTTTCTGGCCGGGGAGCGCGAACAGGTCGAGGAGGGCATCGCGGGCGATATCATCGGCTTGCACAATCACGGCACCATCCAGATTGGCGATACGTTCACCGAGGGCGAGGACCTGAAGTTCACCGGCATCCCGCATTTTGCGCCCGAACTGTTCCGCCGCATCCGCATGAAGGATCCACTCAAGGCCAAACAGCTTCACAAGGGGCTTCAACAGCTCTCCGAAGAAGGTTCGACCCAGGTGTTCTTCCCGATCGCCAACAACGATGTCATCGTCGGCGCCGTGGGACAGCTGCAGTTCGAGGTGGTTGCCTACCGCCTCAAGGACGAATACGGGGTGGATGCGATTTACGAAGGCGTCAACGTGGCCACCGCGCGTTGGGTGGACGGGCCTGCCAAGGAAATCGAAAAACTGAAGGCCAAGGTGCCGGAAAATCTCGCCATCGACGGCGGCGGCCACCTCACCTACCTGGCGCCGACCCGCGTCAACCTGAGCCTGACCGAAGAGCGTCATCCCGAGGTGAGATTCTTCGCGACGCGGGAGCATTGAAGGCTGGTCTGACGTCGGATGTCTGAAGTCTGACGCTTTCCGGTGCCACTTCCCGGTGAGCCAGCTTCGACCAGCATCCGAAGTACAGGTCGTATGGAAGGCTCTGGTGTTGCACCATCTTGGCGTCAGACGTCAGACCGAAAAACAACCAAACAATCGTAATTTGAAACACAGTACACAGTGAACCACCACACCTCAAACCCGCCCCCGTTGACCAGGGTGCCGGACATTCACCGCGCACAGCGCCCGCGCTGGCTCGGTCGCCTGTGCAGCCTGTTGTTGCGACTTTCCGGGTGGCGCGTGACCGGAGAATTTCCCGGCGACCCCAGGTTGGTGCTGGTGGCGGGGCCGCACACGTCGAATTGGGATTTCCTGATCGGCATGACGGCCATGTTGGCGCTCGACTTGCGCATTCACTGGATTGGCAAGCACACGTTATTCAAGAAGCCTTTCGGCGGTTTCATGGCCTGGCTGGGAGGCATCCCCGTGGACCGCTCGGCACCGGACGGGTTCGCGGAGCAGATCGGCGACCGCATGCGCCGTGCCGAGCGCCTGGTCGTGGCCATCACCCCGGAAGGCACGCGCAAGAAAGTGGCGCGCTTGAAAACCGGTTTTTCCCGCATTGCGCGCCATGCGCCTTGTCCCGTCCTGCCCATCACCCTGGATTACGCGCGTCGGGAAATACGTCTCTTCGCCATCAGGGCCGCCACCGACGACGGCGACGCGGACGCCGCAGCGGTGAGAGAACTCTTTGCCACCGCTACAGCGAAAGACCCCGCCAGATTCTGAACCCCGTTTGATCATGTAAAGGATAGCCATGTCCCTCATTGATGAATTTGTCGATCATCTGAGACTCACGCCCACCGCCCCCGATGTTTTCTCAGGTTACAGTCGCTTCACGTCGAGCCGGGGCCACGTGTTCGGTGGCCAGGTGCTGGGCCAGGCGATTTCTGCCGTGGGCCAGACGGTGGACGGCAAGCTGTGTCACGCGCTGTCGTGCCAGTTCCTGAGAGGCGGAAATTTTGATTTACCCATCGAGTACCGGGTGACAAGAGTGCGAGACGGCAGGAGTTTCAGCTCCCGGCAGGTAAATGCCTGGCAAAATGGCAAGGAGCTGCTGCGCCTCGAAGCCTCGTTTCAGGTGGAAGCTCAAGGCTGCACCCACCAGCCTGCCATGCCAGTCGTGCCGCCGCCGGAGGCACTGCCCGACATGTCATCTTTCAAGGCGGATTTCGAAGCGCTCGACAGAATGAACATGTACCGCTTCCTGGTGGA
>CAYXXZ010000107.1:0-8471 GCA_964469165.1 uncultured Porticoccaceae bacterium | reverse complement strand
GGCGCGTTCATGGGCTCGCTGTACATGATGCTCATCGTGCTGCTGGTCGCGGTTCCGCTGGGCGTCGCTGCGGCGCTCTATCTGGAAGAGTTCGCACCCCGCAATCGCCTGACCGACCTGGTCGAGGTCAATATCAACAACCTGGCGGCGGTGCCGTCCATCGTGTTCGGTCTGCTCGGCGCGGCGGTGTTCATCAACTATTTCAAGATGCCCCTGTCAGCGCCCATCGTCGGCGGTCTCGTGCTGAGCCTGATGACCTTGCCCACGGTGATCATCGCCACCCGCGCCACCCTCAAGGCCATTCCACCGTCCATCCGGCAGGCGGCGCTGGGCATCGGTGCCTCGAAGACGCAGTCGGTATTCCATCACGTATTGCCGCTGGCGGTGCCCGGCATGCTGACCGGCTCCATCATCGGCGTCGCGCAGGCGCTTGGCGAAACCGCGCCCC
Source organism: uncultured Porticoccaceae bacterium (assembly GCA_964469165.1). GTDB lineage: Bacteria > Pseudomonadota > Gammaproteobacteria > Pseudomonadales > Porticoccaceae > CAYXXZ01. Next base: position 8,023 of record CAYXXZ010000107.1, on the reverse strand, counting down.
TGCTGTTGATCGGCATGAACGCCTTCGTGGCGTCGGTGCCATCGTCGCCATTAGACCAGTCCAATGCCCTGCCGGTGCAGATCTATCTGTGGCAGGCCAACGAATTGCGCAATTTCTTCGAAGGACGTACATCGGCGGCGATCATCGTTCTGCTGGTATTGATGCTTTCACTCAACGGCTTGGCAATCTGGTTGCGCAAGCGATTTGAGACGAGGTGGTAAACCCATGAACAACGAACAGACTTTTTCACGCACCCTGGGCTCCGCGATCGACGACCTGGATACAGGCAACGGCGCCGCCGCTGGCCGCACGTTGGTGCAGGACGCGGAGCGCGCGGCGCCGCGGGCCCAAAGCACAGCGGTGAAGATGAGCGCGCGTGACGTCAAGGTCTTCTACGGCGAAACCGAGGCTCTCCATGGTATCTCCATGGATATCATCGAAAACGAGGTGATCTCGTTCATCGGCCCGTCTGGCTGTGGCAAGTCGACGTTCCTGCGGTGCTTCAACCGCATGAACGACACCATCGACAAGACGCGCGTGGAAGGGCATATCACCCTGGATGGCGAGGATATCTACCACCCCTCCCTCGACGTGGTGCTGCTGCGCGCGCAGGTTGGCATGGTGTTCCAGAAGCCCAACCCCTTTCCCAAGTCGATCTTCGAGAACATCGCCTACGGGCCGCGCCTGCACGGCCTTGCCTCCCGGAAATCGGAGCTGGCGGACATCGTCGAATCCAGTCTGCGGCGCGCCGGGCTTTGGGATGAGGTCAAGGATCGCCTGGATCAGCCGGGCACCGGCCTTTCCGGCGGACAGCAGCAGCGCCTGTGCATTGCGCGCGCCATTGCGGTGAGCCCCGAAGTCATCCTCATGGACGAGCCCTGCTCGGCCCTCGACCCGATCGCCACCTCGATCATCGAAGAGCTGATCAGCGAGCTCAAGGAAAACTTCACCATCGTCATCGTCACCCACAACATGCAGCAGGCGGCCCGGGTTTCCGATCGCACCGCATTTTTCCACCTGGGTGACCTGATCGAATTGAGCGAAACCGCGGAAATATTCACCAACCCCAGGAACAAGCGCACCGAGGACTACATCACCGGGCGCTACGGCTGACGCAGACGGGTGGTGCAGTGCCATCACCCCTGTTGCCAGTCAGGACGATCGACCGCATATTGACCACTGAGTAACGTGTTGGCCGCGATGGCCCAGGAAGGACTTATGGACAAACTGAATATGGATCCGCACATTTCCAAGCAGTTCGGCATGGATCTCGAGGAGCTCAAGAGCCGTCTGCTGGAAATGGGCGGGCTGGTGGAAAAGCAGGTTGCCGACGCGCTGCGCGCGGTGGAGTTGGCGGACAGCGCGCTGGCCATGAAGGTGCTTGAAAACGAACCCAAGGTCGATGCCATGGAACTCGTCGTCGATGAAGAGGCGGCGCTGCTCATCGCCCTGCGCCAACCCGCGGCCAGCGATCTGCGCCTGGTGCTTGCGGTGTCGCGGGTGGTGCGCGACATCGAACGCATGGGCGACGAAGCCTGCAAGATTGCCAAAATGGCCATCAAGCTCAGCGAGGAAGGTGCTTCGCCGCGCGGCAATAAGGAACTGCGCCATATCGGCCAGAATGTACAGCGTATCCTCAACAGCTCCCTGGACGCCTTCGCCCGTTTCGACGCCGGGGCGGCGCTGGAGATTCTGCCCCAGGATGCCAGTGTGGACATGGATTACAGATCCGCGGTGAGAGAGCTGGTCACCTACATGATGGAAGACCCGCGCAGCATTTCGCGGGTGATGAACATGCTGTGGGCGCTGAAGGCCGTCGAACGCATCGGCGACCACGCCAAGAATATCTGTGAACAGGTGGTGTATCTTGTGCAGGGCCGGGACATCCGCCATACGGATACGGACGAAGGTTGATCAAGCAATAAGCTGTAAGCTCTAAGCCAAACGCTGGCAGAACTCTGCTGTTCCTGTAATCTTCCTGGAGTAGCCCATGAAATCGGTTTGTCCGATTCGTGTAGTTGCCCCTTCTGCAGCAGCACGCAAGCTTAAAGCTTACGGCTTATAGCTATCTAACTACCAAACACGCCCTTGAAAAAGAAGAAGAAGAGAATCGAGAAGCCCGCACCCGCCGGTAGTGTCACCAGCCAGGATACGAGAATGGTGCCGATTACCCGCAGGTTCAAGGCGGCGATACCCCGTGCCAGGCCGACGCCGAGCACTGCCCCCACCAGGGTGTGGGTGGTGGAAACGGGGATGCCCGTGGCGGAGGCGATCACCACGGTGGAGGCGGCTCCCAGCTCTGCCGCAAAGCCGCGGCTTGGGGTCAGTTCGGTGATTTTCTTGCCGATGGTGGCCATGACCTTGAAGCCGAAGGTGGCGAGGCCGACGACGATGCCGGTGGCACCCAGCAGCAAGACCCAGTTGGGGAGTTCTGTGGTGTTGGTGATGGCGCCGGATTTCACCACGGCGACGATGGCGGCGAGGGGACCGACGGCATTGGACACGTCGTTGGAGCCGTGAGCGAAAGCCATGCAGCAGGCGGTAAAGACCATCAGAACGGCGAAGACCTTCTCCACGCTGTGAAAGCGATTGCGCTCCTCCGCTTCCGGATTGCGCTGGATACGGCTGAGAAAATAGATGCCGACGATTAACGTCACGATGCCAACCAGCACTGAAATGAGCGTCGCCTGTGCAAAGCTGATGCCGGCGTCGGCAAGCACATATTTGAGGCCCTTGACCGTGGTCACCATCGAGATGAGAAAGCCCACCGCGAACATGTAAACGGGGATATAGCGCTTGGCGCGCGCGAAGGGGTCGTCGGTATTGAGGATCAGGTACTGGACACTGCGAAAAAGCGCAAAGGCGATGATTCCCGCGAGCAGCGGCGAGATGATCCAGCTCGCCACGATATGGCTCAACTTGTCCCACTGCACCACTGCAGGGCTGATTCCCACCGTGGCGAAACCGACGATGGCGCCGACGAGGGTGTGGGTGGTGGATACCGGCCAGCCCAGGGTACTGGCGATCGACAGCCATAAACCGGCCGCGAGCATTGCCGACAACATCCCGTAGACGAGGTAGTGGGGCGTGTCGACCAGGGCGTTGGTGTCGATGATGCCGCTGCGGATGGTGGTCGTCACCGCGCCACCCGCCAGATAGGCCCCCAGAAACTCGAATATCATGGCGATGACGATGGCTTGCTTGAGGGTCAGCGCCTTGGAGCCGACCGAGGTCCCCATGGCGTTGGAGACATCGTTGGCGCCCATGCCCCAGGCCATGAAAAAGCCAAAGGTGCCAGCAAGAATGATCAGGATCAGACCATATTCGGTAAAAAGGGTCATGGGGTATCCTTGGCGGGATTATCGGGCGACCAGGGTCTGCAGACGACCCCCGACACGGCGTGCGCGGTTGGCCAGACCGCCGACTTTCTGGATGATGTCGTACAGAAACATCATGTCGATGGGGTGGTAGTCCTTTTCGACGGCGAACAGCTTGCGGCGAATGCTGCGCTCGATGGCGTCGGCGATGCGCTCTTTTTCGTCGAGTTCGCGGATCAATTGCTCCACGAAGTCCACTTCGCGGCCGAAGAAGCCTGTTTCGAGCAGCTCATCCAACTCGTTGATGACGCGCAGGGCCTGGCGCGTGGTGTCGACGGCCGACTCGACCAGCAGGCGCATCTCCTCCTGGATGGGTGCGGGAACGCCCATGCGGCGACCCAGCATCAGGCCGGCGATGTCGCGCGCGCGGTTGGCGATGTTGTCCTGTACGGTGAGAAGCTCCAGCAGGTCGGTACGCGACACCGGCATGAACAGGCTTTTCGGCATGCGCAGGCGCAATTCGCGCTTGATGTCGTCGGCCTTGTTTTCGTTGTTGCAGATGCTGTCGTAGTGAGCTTCGGCCGCCTGCCAGTCATCGGCGATGGCGGCGGCGAGGAAGGCGGGGAGCTCGAGGGCGCACTGGGCGACCAGCGCCATGTGATCCTGCAGCGGCTTGATCGGTGATTTACCAAACAGCTCTGTAACCGGGTTTTTCATGAAGCCTGTCCGTTTGATGCGAGGTTTTCATGACCGCAAAGGAAGTCACGTCAACGGCTGGCGCGTATTTTCGGCGGATTCCTTGTGGATTTCTACCCTTCGAGCCTGTGTTTATGTCAATTGGATGACAAAAAGCGCCTCTTGTCCACGTTTCCACGCAGAACGTGGGGACGAGAAAAGTTTTTTGCGTCAGACGTTCGACGTCAGACGTCTGACGTCACACATACCCATACTTCTCGCGCCCGCGCAGCCAGCGCCGGATCAGGGGGCGCGCGGCACTTGGCTCGTCGCTCATCAGCCTGACGGCGCAGGCCTTGACGTCGCTGAGCAGGTCTTCATGGCGCAGCAGGTCGGCGATGTGAAATTGCAGCTCGCCGGTCTGGCGGGTGCCGAGCACTTCACCGGGGCCGCGCAGTTGCAGATCCTTTTCCGCTACCACGAAGCCGTCGTTGGTCTCGCGCATGATGCGGATGCGCTCCTTGGATTGCGCCGACAGCGGCGCGCCGTAGAGCAGCACGCAGTGGCTTTCGCGGGTGCCGCGCCCGACGCGGCCGCGCAGCTGGTGGAGTTGCGACAGACCGAGGCGCTCGGGATTCTCGATCACCATCAGGCTGGCGTTGGGCACGTCCACACCCACTTCGATGACGGTGGTGGCGACCAGCAGGTCGAGCTCACCGGCCTTGAAGGACTGCATGATCTGCTCCTTCTGGGCGGCCTTGAGGCGACCGTGTACCAGGCCGGTGCGCACGCCCGGCAGCAGTAACTGCAGTTCCGCGGCGGTGGCCTCGGCGGCTTGCGCTTCGAGCACCTCCGACTCCTCGATCAACGTGCAGACCCAGTAGGTCTGACGGCCTTCGTGGCACGCCTGCGCGACGCGCTCGATCACGTCACCGCGGCGCTGCTGGCTGATGGCCACGGTATTGACGGGGGTGCGCCCCGGCGGAAGCTCATCGATCACGGAGGAATCGAGGTCGGCGTAGGCGCACATGGCGAGGGTGCGCGGTATGGGCGTGGCGGTCATGATCAACTGGTGCGGGGTGGAGCCGTCCGGGCCCTTGTTGCGCAGGGCCAGGCGCTGGTGAACGCCGAAGCGGTGCTGTTCGTCGATTACGGCAAGGCCCAGGTTGTGGAAGCTGACGTCCTCCTGGAACAGCGCGTGGGTGCCGATCACCACGGCGGCATTGCCGGCGCGAATCTGCTGCAACTGGTGCTCGCGCGCCTTGCCCTTCACGCGCCCGGTGAGCCAGGCCACGGAAATGTCGAGTGGACGCAGCCATTGCTCGAAATTGTTGCGATGCTGCTCGGCGAGAATTTCGGTAGGCGCCATCACCGCTGTCTGATAGCCGTTGGCGGCGGCGGTCAGTGCCGCCAGCGCCGCGACCAGGGTCTTGCCGGAGCCGACGTCACCCTGAACAAGGCGCAACATGGGGCGCGGCGTGGCGAGATCGCGCTGAATATCTGCAGTGACGCGTTTTTGCGCAGCGGTGAGAGAAAAAGGCAGCTGTGCCAGGAAGGCCTCCTCCAGGGCGGCATTTCTGACCAGGGTCGGGGCGTTTTCCTGCTGGATATGGCGCCGCAGTTCCAGCAGGCTGAGGTGGTGGGCGAGCAGCTCTTCGAACGCGAGGCGCAGCTGCGCGGGATGTGCGCCCTCGCTGAGGCTGTGCAGGGGCGCGTCGGGCGGTGGCCGGTGCAGATAGCGCAGCGCGTGCTCGAGTGTGATGGCGGGCTGCTTGCCCAGTGCGCCGGCAGGCAGCAGCTCCGGCAGATTGTCGTGGCTGATCAAGCCCAGCGCCTGATTGGCGAGCGTGCGCAGGCGCTGTTGGCTGAGCCCCTCCACGGCGGGATAGACAGGAGTGAGGCTGTCCTCCAGCGGCATCGGTGCGGCGTTGTCGAGGAACTGGTATTCCGGGTGATAGATCTCGAGGCCGCTGGCGCCGGGGCGCACCTCGCCGTAGCAACGCAGGCGAACGCCGGGGCTCAGGTTGTTTTTCTGGGCCGCGCTGAAATGAAAGAATCGCAGTCCCAGTGTTCCCGTGCCGTCCTGAACCTTGCACAACAGGCTGCGGCGCCGCCCGAGAGCGATGTCGCAGACCCTCACTTTCGCCTCGATCACCGCATCGCCGTAGGGTTGCAGGGCGGCGATGGGAGTGATTCTGGTGCGGTCCACATAGCGCAGGGGCAGGTGGAAAAGAATGTCCTGCACGGTGCGTATGCCGAGCTTGGCGAGTTTCTCTTCAAGCTGCGGCCCCACGCCCCGCAGCCGCGAGACGGGCATCTGGTGCAGCGGCTGAGGGCTCTTTTCCATGGTGCGGCGAACCCGGTGCTATTTGAGCCCCGGCAGGCGGGTCTCGAGAATCGACTCGCGCAGGGCATCGATGGCCTTGTGGCGCGGAAAGCTCGCGCGCCAGGCCAGCGCCGCCGTACGGCAGGGCTCGGGTTTGACGAAGGGCCGGGTGGTGAGGTTTTGCAGGCGGTTCTGGGTGCCGAGCACAGCGGACAGCGGCAAAATGGTGATGCCGAGGCCCGACGCCACCATGTGGCGCATGGTTTCCAGGGAGCTGCCTTCGGTATCGGTGCGGATGCCGCCACTCTCCCTGGGCTGATGAGCGAGTTTGGGCATCGCTTCCAGCACCTGTTCGCGGAAGCAATGGCCTTCGCCGAGCATGAGGATGTTTTCGTGTTCCAGGTCCGCGGGTGCGATGGCTTTCAGTTTGGCGAGTGCGTGATTTTCGGGCATCAACACCACGAAGGGTTCGGTATAGAGAGGTTGCGTCACCACATCGGGTTCGGTGAACGGCAGCGCGATGATGATCACGTCCAGATCGCCGTTGCGGAGGCGGCGGCGCAGCGTGCCGGTGTAGCTTTCCTCCACCACCAATGGCATCTTGGGCGCCAGTTCGCGCAGTTTGGGAATGAACTGGGGGAGCAGGTAGGGACCGATCGTGAAGATGGCGCCGACCCGCAGGGGGCTGTTGAGCTGATCCTTGCCGGTGTCGGCGATGTCCTGGATGCGCGACGCTTCTTCGAGTACCTTCTGGGCCTGGGCTACCACCGCCTCGCCGGTGGGCGTTGGCGTCACCTTGCTTTTCGAGCGCTCGAAGAGGTCGACGCCGAGTTCCTGCTCCAGCTTCTTGACGGCGATACTGAGCGTGGGCTGGCTCACGTGACAGCGTTCCGCAGCCTGGCCGAAGTGCTGTTCCTGTGCCAGGGTCACGATGTAGCGCAGTTCTGTCAGTGTCATGTCATCTCGAAGAAGTAGTGGCTTTTTGGAATAATAGTCAAAAGTTATTGTGTGAGGCAAGCCGATTGAAGGCATTATTGTTGGGGTTTGGTGACTTGGCACAACGTCTGGCGCCGCGCTTGTGCCCGCAGGGCTGGCAGGTCACTGGTGTACGGCGCAGCGCCGCGACCTTCGCGGGCGTCACCATGGTGCGTGGCGACTGTCGCGATGGCGCATTGCTCGACCGGTTGTTGGTGGGGCAGGATCTGGTGGTCGTGAGCCTGACACCCGGAGCGTTCACCGAGCAAGCCTACCGGGAGACCTACGTCGAGAGCGCGCAAGCCATCGCCGATGCCGTCGGGCGACAGGTGGCGGCGCCCCGGTGCCTGCTGTGGGTGTCCAGCACCAGCGTCTATGGTCAGAGCGACGGCGCATGGGTGGATGAGTCGTCGCCCGCGCAGCCGTCGGGATTTTCCGGGCGCTGCCTGCTGGCCGCCGAGGATTTGCTGCGACAGGCGTCCCCGACCAGCACCATCGTGCGTTTCAGTGGTATCTACGGGCCGGGACGCAGCCGCCTGATCGAGCAGGTACAGCGCGGTCAGTGCGCCGCCAGTGAGCCCCCCCAATGGACGAACCGCATCCACCGCGACGACTGCGCAGCGGTGCTGCACCATCTTGCGTCACTGGCGATGTCCGGCACGGCGCTGGCGCCCTGTTACATCGGCAGCGACTGCGAACCTGTGCCGCTGCACCTGGTGCACCAATGGCT
>CAYXXZ010000106.1:3151-8694 GCA_964469165.1 uncultured Porticoccaceae bacterium | reverse complement strand
GCGCCCTCACTGGTCATTGGTACTTTGTTCATTTCTCCATCATCCCGTGTAGATCCTGCAACTTGCGCACCGAGTAGTGATCGCCGTGAGCCAGTGCCTGGCACACCGCGTTGCCACCCGCCAGGGTGGTGGTGTAGTAGACACCGTTGGATTCCGCCGTGGAGCGAATCGTCGACGAGTCGGCAATGGCGACCCGGCCCTCGGTGGTGTTGACCACCAGTTGCACCTTGCCGTTCTTGATCATGTCGACGATGTGCGGGCGCCCTTCCTTGACCTTGTTGACCACCTCCACCGCAAGGCCCGCGTCGCCGATCACCTGCGCGGTGCCGCGCGTGGCCACCAGCTTGAAACCCTGATCGACCAGCGCCTTCGCCACTTCGACGACACCGGGCTTGTCCTGCTCGCGCACACTGATGAACGCCGTGCCGCCGGTGGGAATCTCATCGCTGGCGCCGAGCTGCGCCTTGGCGTAGGCCTCGGCAAAGGTGTCACCGACACCCATGACTTCACCGGTGGATTTCATTTCCGGCCCCAGAATGGGGTCGATGCCGGGGAATTTGTTGAATGGGAACACCGCTTCCTTGACGCTGAAATAGCCGGGCACGATCTCCTGGGTGAAGCCCTGCTCCTTCAGGGTCTTGCCCGCCATGCAGCGCGCCGCCACCTGGGCCAGCGACAGGCCGATACACTTGGACACGAAGGGCACCGTGCGGGATGCGCGCGGGTTCACCTCGATCACGTAGGTCTTGCCATCCTGCCAGGCGAGCTGGACGTTCATCAAGCCCTTGACGCCCAGTTCGATGGCCATCTGGCGCACCACGTCGCGCATTTCGTCCTGGATTCTGGGGTCGAGACTGTAGGGCGGCAGCGAACAGGCGGAGTCACCGGAGTGGATACCGGCCTGCTCGATATGCTGCATGATGGCGCCGATCACCACCTGCTCGCCATCGGATACCGCATCGATATCCACCTCGATGGCGGCGGACAGGAAGTAGTCGAGCAGTACCGGGGAATCCTCCGAGACCTGGACCGCCTCGCGCATGTAGCGCAGCAGTTCGTCCTCGGCATAGACGATCTCCATGGCGCGCCCACCCAGCACATAGGAGGGGCGCACCACCAGCGGATAGCCGATCTCGCGGGCCCTTTCCAGCGCCGCCTCGGCGGAGCGCACCGTGGCATTGGGCGGTTGCAGCAGACCGAGCTTGTCGATCATCTGCTGGAAGCGCTCGCGGTCTTCGGCGCGGTCGATGGCGTCCGGCGTGGTGCCGATGATGGGCACGCCCTCTTTCTCCAGGGCGCGCGCCAGCTTCAGCGGGGTCTGCCCGCCGAACTGGACGATGACGCCCTTGGGTTTCTCGAGATGAACGATTTCCAGTACATCCTCGAGTGTCACCGGTTCGAAATAGAGGCGGTCAGAGGTGTCGTAATCCGTGGACACGGTCTCCGGGTTGCAGTTCACCATGATGGTTTCGTAGCCATCCTCGCGCATGGCGAGCGCCGCGTGAACACAGCAATAGTCGAACTCGATGCCCTGGCCGATGCGGTTGGGACCGCCACCGAGCACCAGAATCTTGTCGCGGTTGGACGGCTCGGCCTCGCACTCCTCTTCATAGGTCGAGTACATGTAGGCCGTGGCGGTGGCGAATTCCGCCGCACAGGTGTCCACCCGCTTGTATACCGGGCGAATGCCGAGACCGTGGCGATGGCTGCGCACTTCGCCTTCGCTCACGCCGATCAGGGTGGCGATGCGCTTGTCGGCAAAGCCCTTGCGCTTGAGGCGATAGAGCCAGGCGGCGTCGATCTGTTGCAGAGCGACACCCGCGAGCGCCTGCTCCTCTTTGATGAGATCTTCGATCTGGATCAGGAACCAGGGATCGATATTGGTGATGCGCTGAACCTCTTCGAGCGCCATGCCGGCGCGGAACGCATCGCCCAGGTACCAGATGCGATCGGAACCCGCTTCCGCCAATTCCTGATGCACCTGTGCCGCGACTTCGTCGCTGCCCAGCTCCACTTTCGGGTCGAGACCGGAGGCGCCGACTTCGAGACCGCGCAGCGCCTTTTGCAGGGATTCCTGGAAGGAGCGGCCAATCGCCATCACCTCACCCACGGATTTCATCTGGGTGGTGAGTTTGGCGTTGGCCGTGGCAAATTTTTCGAACGCGAAACGCGGCACCTTGGTGACCACGTAATCGATACTGGGCTCGAACGATGCCGGTGTGGCGCCGCCGGTGATCTCGTTCTGCAGTTCGTCGAGGGTGTAACCCACCGCCAGTTTCGCCGCCACCTTGGCGATGGGGAAACCGGTGGCCTTGGAGGCCAGCGCCGAGGAGCGCGACACGCGCGGGTTCATTTCGATGACAACGAGGCGGCCATCCGCCGGGTTGACCGCGAACTGCACGTTGGAGCCGCCGGTCTCGACGCCGATCTCGCGCAACACCCTGATCGAGGCGTCGCGCATGATCTGGTATTCCTTGTCCGTCAGGGTCTGGGCCGGCGCGACGGTGATGGAGTCGCCAGTATGGATACCCATGGGATCGAAATTTTCGATGGAACAGATGATGATGCAGTTGTCGTTTCTGTCGCGCACCACCTCCATCTCGTATTCTTTCCAGCCGATCAGCGATTCGTCGATCAGCAATTCCTTCGTGGGCGACAGGTCGAGGCCGCGCCGGCAAATCTCTTCAAATTCTTCGCGGTTGTAGGCGATGCCGCCACCGGAGCCGCCCATGGTGAACGACGGCCGGATGATGCAGGGATAGCCGAACTGGTCCGGCACCTGCAGCGCCTCTTCCAGGCTGTGGACGATCATCGCCCGGGGCGTTTCGAGGCCGATGGCCTTCATGGCCTTGTCGAAGCGTTCGCGATCTTCCGCCTTGTCGATGGCATCGGCGTCGGCGCCGATCATCTGCACACCGAATTTATCCAACACACCTTCGCGCGCCAGGTCGAGGGCGCAGTTGAGCGCCGTCTGGCCGCCCATGGTGGGCAGCAGGGCGTCGGGGCGCTCCTTCTCGATGATGGATGCCACCGTTCGCCACTCCACCGGCTCGATGTAGGTGGCGTCCGCCATGGCCGGATCGGTCATGATGGTGGCCGGATTGGAGTTCACCAGGATGACCCTGTAACCCTCCTCCCGCAGCGCCTTGCAGGCCTGGGCGCCGGAGTAATCGAACTCGCAGGCCTGGCCGATGACGATGGGGCCGGCGCCGAGGATCAGGATGCTTTGGATGTCTGTTCTTTTGGGCATGCTTTAGTAACCGTCAGAATTCGCACTTCGTAGCTTGGGGTCTGACGTCGGACGTCTGACGTCTGACGCTTTTTGGGCGGCTGCGCCGCCGGTGTCTCTTTCTTTTGCGTCCGACGTCAGACGTCCGACGTCAAGCCCAGCGGGCTTCCGCGGCCAATAGTGGTCCGCACTCACACCGCTCCCTTGCGGCTCTCCATCAACTCCACAAAATGATCGAACAGTGGCGCCACGTCGTGGGGTCCGGGGCTCGCTTCCGGGTGTCCCTGGAAGCTGAACGCGGGTTTGTCGGTGTGGTGGAGACCTTGCAGGCTGCCGTCGAACAGCGATCTGTGGGTGGCTCTGAGGGTTGCCGGCAGGCTCGTCTCGTCCACCGAGAAACCGTGGTTCTGACTGGTGATCATCGCGGTTTTGTCATCCAGATTCTGGACCGGATGGTTGGCGCCGTGGTGGCCGAATTTCATTTTTTCCGTTCTCGCACCGGAAGCCAGCGCAAGCAGCTGGTGACCAAGACAGATACCGAACACGGGAATATCGGTTTCGAGAAATGCGCGGATGGCGGCGATGGCGTAGTCGCAGGGCTCGGGATCGCCGGGGCCGTTGGACAGGAAGATACCATCGGGATTCATCGCCAACACGTCCGCGGCCGGCGTGTACGCAGGCACCACGGTGAGGTCGCAGCCGCGCTCCACCAGCATGCGCAGAATGTTGCGCTTGACGCCGAAATCGTAGGCGACGACCTTGAAGCGGAAGTTGTCGCGGGTGGCATAGCCTTGACCCAAGCTCCAGGCGCCTTCGCGCCAGACGTAGGGCTCGGTAGTGCTCACTTCCTTGGCCAGATCCATGCCCTCGAGGCCGGCAAAGGCGCGCGCCTGGGCCAGCGCCTCGGCTTCATCGATATCGCCAGCCATCAGGCAGCCATTCTGGGCGCCTTTCTCGCGCAGCAGGCGGGTCAGCTTGCGGGTGTCGATATCGGCGATACCGACGATGTTGCGCTCGCGCAGATAGGCATCGAGGGTCTGCTCGCAGCGGAAGTTGCTGGCCATCAGCGGCAGGTCGCGAATCACCAGCCCCGCGGCCCACACCGCAGTGGACTCTTCATCTTCCCTGTTGACGCCCACGTTGCCGATGTGGGGATAGGTCAGCGTGACGATCTGGCGGGCGTAGGATGGATCGGTCAGAATTTCCTGGTAACCCGTGAGAGAGGTATTGAAGACGACCTCACCCGTCGAGGAGCCTTCCGAGCCAATCGCCGTGCCTCTGAACAGGGTACCATCTTCCAGGGCGAGCAAAGCGGGCCGACGGTTATCGGTTTTCAACGTGAACTCCTTTGTCGGGGGAAACAATCAAAACGCGGAGCTGACAGGGCATGCTCTGGGAGTGCGCACCTGAGGAATCACCTGCAAAAAAGCGAGATGAAACTCGGGGCTCATCTCGCTTCAGGTATTCGTTCAAATCATGCGTCTCTCTGGGATGTCAGGCGCTGCAGCACAGCAAAAACCTGAGTGCGAATTCTATTGGAATGGCTTCCCCCTGTCCAGCACGATATGAATTGTCAGTTCGCAGGTTGGGCTGAGGCATGAAGCCCAACGGTTTTGATGTGAATGGGCCCGCCGATGTTGGGCTTCGTTCCTCCGCCCAACCTCCATGTGAGTGCCCAAAAATATTCCTAGGCCTTGAGACCGAGCACATCCTGCATATCGAAGCGGCCGGCAGGCTTGTCCGCCAGCCACACCGCGGCGCGCACCGCGCCGCGCGCGAACGACATGCGGCTCGAGGCCTTGTGGGTGATCTCGACGCGCTCGCCATCGGCGGCAAACGTCACGGTGTGATCACCGACGATGTCTCCCGCGCGCACGGTGGCGAAACCGATGGTATTTCTATCGCGCGCGCCGGTCTGGCCCTCGCGGCCGTAGACCGCCACCTCTTTGAGATCACGGCCCAACGCCTCGGCCACTACCTCGCCCATGGAGAGCGCAGTGCCCGACGGCGCATCGATCTTGTGGCGGTGGTGAGCCTCGTAGATCTCGATATCGACGTCGTCGCCCAGCACCCTGGCGGCCATGTCGAGCAATTTGAAACAGAGGTTGACGCCAGTGCTGAAGTTGGACGCCTGACAGATGGCGGTTTTTTCGCTCGCCGCCGCAATCTGCGCCTTCTGGCCGTCATCGAAACCGGTGGTGCCGAGCACCAGCTTGCGGCCGTGGGCTGCGCACACGCGCGCGTTGTCGACGGAGGCGACCGGCACGGAAAAATCGATGAGAACATCGAAATCCTGCACAACCGCCTCGATATC
>CAYXXZ010000106.1:0-3051 GCA_964469165.1 uncultured Porticoccaceae bacterium | reverse complement strand
TTAAAACTTTCGAAGAAGCTTTTGACCCCCTCGAACCAGGAGGTCTTGCGGGGCGAGTGCTTGCCTCCCTCGAACGCGTCCTGCAGCTCTCGCATCAGCTCTTTCTGACGGGCGTTGAGGTTGATGGGCGTTTCCACCACTACCCGGCACAGCAGGTCGCCGGGGCCGCCACCGCGCACGCTGGACACACCCTTGCCGCGCAGGCGGAACAGGCGGCCGGTCTGGGTTTCGGGGGGAACCTTGAGCTTCACGCGCCCGCCGAGCGTGGGTACTTCGAGCTCACCGCCAAGGGCGGCATCGGCAAAGCTGATGGGCACCTCGCAATACAGATTACGGCCATCGCGTTGGAATATTTCGTGCTCGCGCACCAGGATCTGCACGTAGAGATCGCCGGGAGGGCCGCCTGCCGGGCCCATTTCCCCTTCGCCTCCCAGACGGATGCGGTCGCCGTTGTCGACGCCAGCGGGCACTTTTACCGACAGCGTCTTGATCTCTTCCACCCGACCCTGACCGTGACAGCCGGGGCAGGGATCGGTGATCACCGTGCCGCGCCCGCGACAGTTCGGGCAGGTCTGCTGTACCTGGAAGAATCCCTGTGACATGCGCACCTGTCCACTGCCGCCACAGGTGCCGCAGCGCGACGGCGAGGTGCCGGGCTTGGCGCCGGAGCCATCGCAGGTATCACAGGCGACGAGCGTCGGCACCTTGATCTGCTTGGTGACACCGCGCACCGCCTCTTCCAGGTCGAGCTCCATGTTGTATTGCAAGTCGGCGCCGCGCCTCGGCCCGCCCCGGGAGCGCCCGCGGCCACCGCCGAAGATATCGCCAAACACGTCGCCGAAGATATCGCCGAAATTACCGAAACCCGCGTCGCCAGCACCGGCGCCGGAGACCCCGGCGTGGCCGAACTGGTCGTAGGCGGCGCGCTTCTGGGCGTCAGACAGTATTTCGTAGGCTTCGGAAGCTTCCTTGAACTTCTCTTCCGCTCCGGCATCGTCCGGATTCCGGTCCGGGTGATATTTCATGGCCACCCGGCGGTAGGCTTTCTTGATATCCGCCTCGGCAGCGCCACGCTCCACACCCAGAATTTCGTAGTAATCCCGTTTGGACATTCGTTGTTCCCATTACAACAGCGAAAGGGAGAGAGCGACCGGTGTCCCTCTTCTCCCTTGAATCGTTGCGTCAGACGGCGGGCGTCAGACGCTTTTTACTTCTTGTCCGAGTCCTTCACTTCCTCGAACTCGGCATCCACCACATCATCGTTGGGCGAGCTGGACTCTTCCTGCTGGGGCTCAGCCCCCTGCTGGGCCGCCTCGGCATACATCTTCTGCGCCAGGTTGGCCGACGCCTCGGACAGCTTGGTGGTAGCTGCCTCGATCCCGTCCTTGTCGTCGCCCTTGACCGCCTCCTCGACTTCGGCGATGGCCGCTTCGATAGCGGAACGCTCCTCGTCCGTTGCCTTGTCACCGGCGTCCTGCAGGGTTTTGCGCGCCGCATGGGCCAAACCGTCGGCGGTGTTGCGCACCTGTACCAGCTCCTCGAACTTCTTGTCCTCGGCGGCGTGCGCCTCGGCGTCCTTGACCATTTTTTCGATCTCGTCATCGTTGAGGCCGGAAGAGGCCTTGATGACGATGGATTGCTCCTTGCCGGTGGCCTTGTCCTTGGCGGACACGTTGAGAATGCCGTTGGCATCGATGTTGAAGGTCACCTCGATCTGCGGCATGCCACGGGGCGCGGGCGGAATGTCGCTCAGATCGAAACGGCCCAGCGACTTGTTCTGGGACGCCTGCTTGCGCTCCCCCTGCACCACGTGAATGGTCACCGCGGTCTGGTTGTCGTCGGCGGTGGAGAACACCTGCGACTTCTTGGTCGGAATGGTGGTGTTCTTCTCGATCAGCGGCGTGGCCACGCCACCCATGGTTTCGATACCCAGGGTCAGCGGCGTCACGTCGAGCAGCAGCACGTCCTTGACATCGCCGGACAATACCGCGCCCTGAATGGCTGCGCCCACGGCGACGGCTTCATCCGGGTTGACGTCCTTGCGCGGCTCCTTGCCGAAGAAGTCGGCAACGGTTTGCTGCACCAGCGGCATGCGGGTCTGGCCGCCCACCAGGATGATCTCGTCGATATCGGAGGCCGCCTTGCCGGCGTCCTTGAGCGCCACCTTGACCGGCTCGATGGAACGCTTGACCAGGTCTTCCACCAGCGACTCGAGCTTGGAGCGGGTCAGTTTCACCACCAGGTGCTTGGGCCCAGTGGCATCGGCGGTGATGTAGGGCAGGTTGACCTCGGTCTGCTGGCTGGAGGACAGCTCGATCTTGGCCTTTTCGGCAGCTTCCTTGAGGCGCTGCATGGCGAGCGGGTCGCCAGACAGATCGATACTGTTGTCCTTCTTGAACTCGTCGGCCAGGTAGTTGATCAGCGCCAGGTCGAAATCCTCACCACCGAGGAAGGTATCGCCGTTGGTGGATAGCACTTCGAACTGCGTTTCGCCGTCGACGTCGGCGATTTCGATGATGGAGATATCGAAGGTACCGCCACCCAGGTCATACACCGCGACCACGTGGTCGCCCTTGCCCTTGTCCAGGCCATAGGCGAGCGCGGCGGCGGTGGGCTCGTTGATGATGCGCTTGACGTCCAGGCCGGCGATGCGACCGGCGTCCTTGGTAGCCTGGCGCTGGGAGTCGTTGAAGTATGCGGGAACCGTGATTACCGCCTCGGTGACGGCTTCACCCAGGTAGTCTTCCGCGGTCTTCTTCATTTTCTTCAGCACTTCGGCGGAAATCTGCGGAGGCGCCATTTTCTTGCCTTTGACTTCCACCCAGGCGTCGCCATTGTCGGCCTTGATGATGCTGTAGGGCACCATCTTGATGTCTTTCTGCACCACGTCGTCTCCGTAGCGGCGACCGATCAGGCGCTTGACGGCATAGAGCGTGTTCTGCGGGTTGGTCACCGACTGGCGCTTCGCGGACTGACCTACCAGCACCTCACCTTCCTCGGTGTAGGCGACGCTGGACGGCGTGGTGCGGGTGCCTTCGGCGTTTTCGATCA
>CAYXXZ010000105.1:0-8825 GCA_964469165.1 uncultured Porticoccaceae bacterium | reverse complement strand
CTCAGGCTTCCGGCACCTTGAGGCTGGCCACCACCACGGAGGGAAAGCTCTGGTAAAGAGGCGGGATCGCACTGCTATCCACACCCTCGCCCGGAACGCTCTGGTAGTCCGCATGCCAGGGCAACATGACGCTTATACCCTCGCTATCCTTGAGCATTTTGGGCATCACCCTGGGGATGTCGCGGTTGAGTTCGCGGCGGAAAAGCTGCGCCAGAGACCCGCTTTCACGATAGCGGAACGCCAGATCCGCCAGGGAAAACAGGGTGGGCGGCGCGGGGATGGCATCGGCGCCATTGGTTTCGTTGAAGGCATTCAGGTTCAACCACAACAACTCGGTCGACTCGGCGGTATCACATTTGACCGTCTGATCCCCAGGCATGGCCGCCACATAAAAATGGGTATCGAAGCGCCGCGGCACCGCGGACGGAGTGATCCAGTTTGACCAATAGATGAAATCTTCTTCGTGAATGAAAAGTGCGTTGTCTCGCAAGAAGTCGGCGAACAGGGACGGCTCGCGGTCGATTTCCTGGCGATGGCGACACAGCTCCTCTACCACGGATGCCTTGCAGTAACTGCCATCGTCGTGGCGAACCAGAAGCACGCCGATTTCCTCGAAAGTCTCACGGCATACCGCGCCGATGTATGTCCGACGCTGCGCGGCCTCGGCCCGTGCGCCCGGCACGGCGCGATAAAGCTCGTCGGGCAGCGCGTCGCTGCCCTCTACCTTGCCACCCGGAAACACCAGAGCGCCACCGGCGAACGCCAGCTTGGCATGTTTGCGCACCAGCAATGCTTCGCTGCCCGCATCGGTTTCGCGCACCAGAATGACACTGGCGGCCGGCTTTGGGGTTACGTTCATGGTTCTTTTTCCTGTTAGATGGGGCCTGTTGCAAGGTTCAGCGCCCGCTCACGGGCGAGCGCTTCAGGCCACGCGTTCAGTATCATGATCAAGCGACTCAGTTTGCCACGGCACCTGATCGACATCAATCAGCCAGCCGCCGTCGATGGCCTCGTCACGGCTGCCAGACTTCCCGCGCCGAGAAGGCGTGGTAGAAATCCGGAACGGCGCAGGCTTCCACTCCCTCACCCGGCGCGGCGGCGTAATCCCGATGCCAGGGCATGAGGCTCACCACGGCCTCGCCCTGTTCGACCATCTTCGGCATGATGCGCGGGATCTGGCGGTTGCGCTCCTCGCGCAGCACATCATCCAGCGAGCCGAGTTCCCGGCAGCGAATGGCGAGATCCGTCAGGGACAGCAGTGTCGGCGCCGCCGGGATGATGGCGGCACCATCCACTTCATTGAAGTCGGCGAGGTCCAGCCACTTGAGCTCAGTGGCTTCCGCGGTGTCACATTTGACTTGCTGATCCTGCGGCATGCGCGCCACATAGAAATGGGCGTCGAAGCGCTTGGGCCACAGCGAGGGCGTGATCCAATTGGCCCAGTAGAGGAAATCCTCTTCGTGAATGAAAAGCCCGTTGTCTCGCAAGAAGTCGGCGAACAGGGACGGCTCGCGATCGATTTCCTTGCGGTACCGGCCGAGCTCGTCCACCAGCGCAGCTTCGCAGTGGCTGCCATCAGCGTGACGCGCCAGCACAACACCGATTTCTTCGAAGGTCTCCCGACATAGCGCGGTGATGTGCGCCCTGTGGCGCTCGCTCCTCGCCCGCATACCGCGATACAGTTGATCGGGCAATACGTCGCTGCGTTCTATCTTGCCGCCGGGAAACACAAAGGTGCCACCGGCGAAATCGAGACTGGCGTGTTTGCGCACCAGCAGCGCTTCACTGCGAGCATCGGTTTCGCGCACCAGAATGACACTGGCGGCCGGTCTGGGAGTCACGACCATCATCGTTTTCCTGTGGGAGCAAACCTGAGGGAGGGAAATCCAGCGCCCTGCGCAAGGGCGGGCAATCCAGGTTCGACTGATTTTCTATCATTTTCTGATACGAGAGTTTGCCACGCTCGCCAGGTGACATCAATCGCCGACGCGAGGCCTGTCGTCAAGTTGCACGCGCCGCGCCAATCCGCGTATTCTTGCCCGTCACACATTAAAACAAGGCCCGTCAATATCATGCATCCACGTCACTGGGCGGAAGTGAGTCCGGAGAAACCCGCCATCATCTATGCGCGCACCGGCGAAGTCATCACCTACCGCGACCTCAACGAGCGCTCGATACGCTGTGCCAACCTGCTGCGCCGCGCGGGTCTGAAACCCGGCGACCACATGGCGGTCATCATGGAGAACCACGTTCGGTTTCTCGAAATCGCCTGGGCCGCCCAGCGCTGTGGCCTCTACTTCACGGCCATTTCCTGGCGCTTCCAGCCGAGCGAAGTGGCCTACATCCTCGAACACAGCGGTGCCAGGGCGCTGATCGTGTCCGCTCAACAGAAAGCCCTGTGCGAGGCGCTGCCCGCTGACGTCACCGCCATGCCGCGCTTCGTGGTGGGCGGCGAGCTGTCAGGCTACGACAGTTATGAGCAAGCGCTGGCCAACGAGCCCGCCACGCCCACCGGGGAAGAGACCCGCGGCACGGACATGCTCTATTCGTCAGGCTCCACCGGCAAGCCCAAGGCCGTCAAGTTGCCCATCGAAAATCCCAGCATCGATGGCGCCACGGCACTGTACGCCTTCTTCGGCCAGCGCTACGCCTGGAACGAAGACACCCGCTACCTGTTGCCCGCCCCCCTCTACCATTCGGGGCCGCTGCGCTTCGCCATGGCGCAGGGCTATTTTGGCGGTACCGTGATCCTGATGGACAGGTTCGATGCCGAGGAAAGTCTCAAGCTGTGCCAGCAGTATCGCATCACCCACGCTCACTGGGTGCCCACCATGATGGTGCGCCTGCTCAAGCTGCCGGAAGCGGTGCGCAAGAGCTACGACATGAGCACTGTGCGCTATGTAATGAGCGGCGCGGGCCCCATCTCCATCGACACCAAGAAAGCGATGATTCACTGGCTTGGCCCCATCCTCGAGGAGGCCTATGGCGGCACCGAGGGCAATGGCGCCACCTTCATCACGTCCGAGGAGTGGCTCGAGCATCCCGGTTCCGTGGGCAAGGCTGCCATCGGCAGTATCCATGTTCTCGACGATGACGGCAACGAGTTGCCCACCGGAGAGATCGGCACTGTCTATTTCGAAGGCGCCCATTTCGAGTATTACAAGGATCCGGAAAAGACCCGCGACGCGTATAACGAAAAAGGCTGGAGCACCCTCGGCGACATGGGTTACCTGGACGAGGAGGGTTACCTGTACCTGTGCGATCGCAAGAACGACATGATCATCGTCAACGGTGTCAACGTCTATCCGGTCGAGGCGGAACACACCCTGGTGACACATCCCAAGGTGGCGGACGCGGCGGTGTTCGGCCTCCCGGATGACGAGTCCGGCGAGCGGGTTCACGCCGTGGTGCAGTTGGCAGGGGGCGCCGCCGGCGACGACGCCCTGGCCCGGCAACTGATCGACTACTGTCGCGAGCGCATCGCCCATATCAAATGCCCCAAGACGCTGGATTTCCGCAGCCAGTTGCCGCGTCATGAAACCGGCAAACTCTACAAGCGGCTGCTCAAGGCGGAATATCTGGGTTGAGCTATAAGCTGTGAGCTTTAAGTTGACGCGGTTCTTTCAGGGCTCTTGCTTGTGGCTTGCAGCTCAATTGCTTAGCGCGCCGTACTCCGGCCTCTGTCCGGGGGTGGGGCTGCCAAGACACGCCGTGAACCCATCCCTGGGGGCTCGACAGCGCCATCCCTGGCGCTGACGGTCTTGGCAGCCCCACCCCCGGACAGAGGCCTCACAGCGGTGCCGGTATGCGATCGAATGGCATTGACCTCCTGCCCGCTCTTTGGCCTATAATTGATCAGTTGATAAAATACGGGATCGAAAGACCCGCTCCGTTCATTTATTGATAAGAGAGAATCACCGCATGCAACAATACATACCAATTGAAATTTCCAGGGTTGAAGAGCTGGGGAACCGCATCGTCGATCAGATCAACGCGCTGAGGGAAGTGGCCCCCATCTACTGGAGCGAGGAAGAGATGGCCTGGATCATCACCGGCCACGCCGAGGTCGGCGAGGCCTACGGTGGCACCCTGCCCCTGTCCGCGGCACGCTTCAAGCTTTTACACTTCCTCATCCCGGACGAGGAGGAGCGCAACGCGCTGCTCCCCAACTTCATGCGCTATTTCCCCCATTTCCTCATCATGCTCGACGGTGAAGAGCATGCACGCATGCGCCGCCTGCTGATGTCGGGTTTCTCCAAGAAAGTGGTCGAGGGCTACCGGCCCGCTGCCCGCGAGGTCGTGCATCAGGTGCTCGACAGCATCGAAGGCAGAGACGAGGTGGAGTTCGTGGGAGAGGTGGCACGCGCCATTACCGCACGCAACATCATGCGCATCATGGGGCTGGAGGATGAAGCCTCCTACCTGCCGAAAATGGAAGAGTGGGCCTACCTCGCCAACGCCGCGGGCAGCGCTCGTCCCAGCAAGGAAATCCTCGCCAAAGCGGACAACGCCTTCAAGGAAATGGCTGACGTGTTGCTGCCGGAGATCCAGCGCCGCCGCGAGAACCCCACGGGCGACTTCATCTCGGCGGTGGTCAACGCGCGCGATGGTGACGACGCCCTGAGCGACGATGAACTGATCGGCGAGCTGATTCTGGTGCTGCTGGCGGGCCACGACACCACGCTCAACACCATGGCGCTGTCGGTCAATGCCCTGTACAAGAATCCCGAGGCCCGGGAATACATGCGCAACAACCCGGATACGCTGCTCAACTCTCTCATGGAGCTGATGCGCTACATTGCCATGTCCACGCACCAGGCACGTATCGTCGCCGAAGACTTCGAGTGGAAAGGTCATCAGTTCAAACAGGGCCAGATCGTTCACATCATGACCGCCGGTGCCAACCGCGATCCCAAGGTGTTCGTCGAGCCTGAACGTCTCGATCTGACGCGCAACCAGGAGCACAACATGACGTTTGCGCCCGGTCCGCACCATTGTATCGGCCACCTGTTCGCGAAGATGCAGCTTACCGAGTTCTTCCCGGAATTCCTCCGCCGCTACGAGAACTTCGAGACCCTCGACAAGGAAATCCGCTTCGGTGGCGGCCTTACCTTCCGCGGCCCACAATCATTGAACGTGCGGCTGCACCCACGCAAAGGCGCCTAACCTGCCGATGCCGGCCGGCGCGGCACCTCTCGGGGAGCTTCGCCGGCTGTTCTTTTATGCGTCGGAAATTTGAACTGCGAGTTGAGGTTGGGGTTGAGCTGTAAGCTCTACGTTGAACGCTGGTAGAACCCGGTTTTTGCAATGCTCTGCTCGCGGCTTATGGCTCGCTTTGCTGGCGTTGCGCGACCACGTAGTCGAATCAGCTGACCTGCGCCTTGTCGTCCTGCGCTTCGCGAAGTGCCGTCTTGTTGATCTTGCCCACTGGTGTTTTCGGCAGGGGTTCGGCGACGAACTCGATGCTCTTCGGTACCTTGTAGCCCGCAATCCACTGTCGGCAATGAGCAGCCAACTCTTCGTGGGTCAGCGTCCGGCCATTCTTGCATTTCACCACGGCGTGAACGATTTCACCCCAACAGGAATCGGGGCGGCCAATGACGGCAACTTCATCCACATTCGGGTGAGTACTGATGGCGTTTTCGACTTCGATGGAATAAATGTTCTCGCCGCCGGAAATGATCATGTCCTTGACCCGGTCGACGAGAAACAGGAACCCGTCCTCGCTGACATAGCCCGCGTCGCCGGTGTGGTACCAGTTGTTGCGCAACGCCTCGGCAGTCTGCCCGGGGTTGCGCCAGTAGCCCTTCATCACGCCATTGCTGCGCACGTAGACCTCGCCCACTTCGCCGTAGCTCAGCGGCTTTTCATCGGCATCGAAAATACCGAGCAACACACCGTGAAAAGGTTTTCCCACCGACTTGAGGAGGCGCGCGTTCTCCTCGTCGAGGGTGTGGTACTTCGGTTCCAGCAGGGTGATGATCAAGCCTTCCGTCGAACCGTAGCCATGAAACAGCTGGACATCGCCAAACACGTCCATGATTTGTGCCAGCGTCGCCCGTGGCATGGGCGAGCCGCCGTACATGATGCCCTTGATGTTCGGGATCGTCTGTCCCGTTTCCTGGAGATAATCGCACAGCGCCTTCACCATGGTCGGCACCAGCGTGATCCACGAAATACCGTACCTGTTGCAGTGCTCGACGAACTCGGGAACGTTGAAGCGCTCCATGAAGGTATTCGCACAACCGAGCATCGCCGTGACGAAACACATGATGCCATCCGCCATATGGAACATCGGTGCGCTGTGCAGGTATCTATCCTCGAAGCACAGGGGCCTGTCGGTGTGAAAGGCAGCGGCGATCTGCTGGGCAGCATATTTCAGTTGCTGGTGCGTCAGCATCACACCCTTGGCCTTGCCCGTGGTTCCCCCGGTGTAGAAGATCAACGCCACATCCGTGGTGTGAGGATCGTCCGTGACCAGGCGGCTATCTCCCTCCAGCAGGGCGTCAAACCCCGTATAGCCCTGGGGTACTGCGCCCTTGCCCACATAAAAATGGCCTTTGATGCCGAGGATCTGCGGCTCCACTGTACTCAGGATTTCAACGAAATGTTCATCGCTTGCCAGCCAGCAGCCATCGAGATCATCGAGGCAGGTTTCCACCTCTTTGGGCGCATAGCGGGTATTGATGGGCACCACGATGCCACCGGCCCAGATGACGCCATAAAGCAGCTGGAAATAAACAGGATTGTTGAGACTCATGATGGCGACGCGGTCACCGGCTTTGAGTCCGGCGGCGATCAGCGCCCCCGCTATGCGTTCCACGCGATCATGAAACTGTTCCCAGGTCAGGTTGCCATCGTCGCTGCAAACGGCATAGCAATGCCTTTTGGTAAGAACCGTTCTCCTGACCAGATCCTTGAGAGTAAACATCTATCCAACCCCAGAATGTGTTATTGCCCTTTGGGCCTGTCGCGCCTGTATCCGTATGGCCAGGTGGCTGACGTTCCCAAGGCCAGCTTTCACCCTCAACGCTTTATGGTTGGAGACCACATGTTCCGCAACACCTCTGTATCCCGGATGGCACGCTGATTATGTGCAGAATGCTAACCAATTTCAGCGGTGGATGCCACAGACGCGACCATTGGTCGCATATACAGTTATAAAAAAACCCTGGAAGCCTTACTTCCAGGGTTTTTGTGTCCGCAGCGACCCGTTATTCGGTGACCACGTTGCCAAAGGTGCCGAAACCCGGGTTGGGAACCGCACCCCACAGGTCGAAATCCTCTGCGTTGGTCGACATGAAACGGCCCGGACGCGGATTTTCTTCCGGGAACTGTTCCATGCCCTGCGAGTACTCCCAGGACATGCCATCGGGGTCGAAGATATACAAGTGAGCACTTGTCGACGTCGGGTGGCGCCCGATACCGAAAGCGATTTTCTCATTGTTGTTCATGACCCTGTTGTAGTACTTGCCGATGTCCTCGAGCGTCTTCACCTTGAACGCGATGTGGTTGAAGCCGAGCTTCCCGGTGCGGGAAGGCAGGAACGCGAACGTATGGTGATGCGGGATCGGGAACGCCCGTGTCAGTGTACCCACGTAGTCGCCGAGGTAATCGGACACGATGTGCCCCATGTGCTCGACGGCAAACTGCGTGGAGGCCTTCACGTCCGGCACGTTGACTCCAACGTGCAGGAAGGTTTCGAACTCGGTGATCTGAATGGACGGCGGTACCGCGTACTTCATGATCTCGGAGTAAAACTCGAAACAGATGCCGTTCACCGGCTCACGCACCCGGAATACCGGGCGGTAACCCAGACCGAGAGCCTGCGCCTCTTCGCTGGACAGCCACCAGGGCTTCAGACCGATGCTCTCGAAATACCTGTAGGCTTTCTGAACGTCGTCATCGGTTTCCATTTCCCAGGCCTGATAGACGAAACCAGGCTCGTCAGCCTTGTACAACACCACATCGTGGTGCTGCTGAGTACAACGGAAAAAACGTTCGCCGTTGGGGCCTTCACCCGCCGGACTCAAGGCGTAAATTTTCGTCAAGAATTCGGTATGGCGATCCAGGTCTGTCACATTGAGGGCCGCGTAACCGGGTTTCTGATATCTGAAATCCACTGCCATAGTGCTTCTCCTCATTCAACAAAATCGTTGCCTGTCGCCAGGCAACAGGAACCCATCACAGGATGATGGCCATCTGACCCTGGTTGTAGAGACTGTTCAGATCCAGCACACCGCGCTTGCTGCGAATCCTGATCGCATCACCTTCACGGATCAGCGAATAATGGAACTCGCCCATATACTGGGTGGTTTGCTCCCTGTCGTAACCTGATCTAAGAACCAAAAAGTTGGCACGAACCTTGGTAACACCCTCTTCATGGCCTACAACCCGTACGTTGGTATACAGATGACGAACCTTGGAGAGCGGGTACTCCGCGTGAGCCTTCGACTTGAGCAAGCGATTGGCACGGCCATCGATACGGTCTTTCTTGTCCGCCACCAGGAACAGCGCCTTGGCGGGATCAGCGCTGAGCGGATCCTCGCAATCGGTGGAAGTTACCTCATAGCGGCTGTCGTCCGCGTAGAGATCTTTCCACTCCTGCAAACGCCAGTCGTCGAGAAGCTCGGCTTCGTGATACAAAAACTCTTCAGCCTCTGCGCGGCTGATTGCACCTGAATTTGACATCAAATCTACTCCCTACACATTCATCATTTTTCTAGCGTTTCGATGCCGCGCATCACCAGATCCCACTGCGTCCAATAACCCTGCATGTGGGTTTCGCCGTCGGGCAGGCCGGTGGCCACCCGCAGGTCATCGAC
>CAYXXZ010000104.1:0-9023 GCA_964469165.1 uncultured Porticoccaceae bacterium | reverse complement strand
TGCTGAGACCCAGGTAGCGCACCTTGCCAGCGCTCACCGCATCGGCCATGGCGCCGACGGTTTCCTCGATGGCCACGTCCGGATCCGGATAGTGCGCATACCAGAGGTCGATATGATCGCTGTTCAGGCGCTTGAGGCTGCCGTCGAGGGCCCGTTGAGCGTATTCAGGCGTGGCGTTGATGTTGAGGGAAAACGCCCAGTTGGTGGCGAGCGGGCGGCCGCGTTCGCGGGGATCGAACACCACGCCGAACTTGCTGGCGACAAATGCATCGTGGCGCTGGCTGCAAATGACACGGCCGATCAGGGTTTCGTTGTTGCCGGCGCCATAGGCATCGGCGGTGTCGATCATGGTCAGGCCGCATTCCAGCGCCTTGTGCAGCGCCGCGACGGACGCACTTTCCTCGGTTTCGCCGTAAAAGCCTTCCAGTACCATGGCACCGTAGCCGAGCCGGCCGATGTCCGGGCCACTGCTGCCGAGGGGGCGTTGTTCGATCATCACTGACTCCTGTTGTTGCGATTGGCTTGGCGCAGATGTTCACATAAGGGGCCGGCTTTGGCTACCGCGCGATAATGTTGGCTGCCCCGCTCGCCAGGGCAGGCCGTGTACCGTCCATGCGCAGGTGGTATCATCCCAGGCCATTTAGCCTGGAGGAACGATGACCAAGATTCCCCACACCACCGTATACCCGCGAGAGACGCTCAACCTGCTTTCCCGTGAGGAGATCACCGCCCTCACCACCACACGCCAGGACGTGGCGAACCTGTTTCGCGATTGCGCACTGGCGATCCTCAACACCGATACCAAGCAGGACGACGCAGCGCGTATCTTCGCCGAGTTCGTCGACTTCGACATCAAGATCCTCCCCCAGACGCGAGGGCTCAAGCTCGAGCTCTACAATGCCCCGGCGCAGTCGTTCGTCGATGGCAGGATCGTGCACGGTATTCAGGAACACCTTTTTTCCGCGTTGCGCGACATCGTGTACGTGGATTACATGATGCACAACACCGACCTCTGCGGCCTGCCCGCGGAGCGCGACGTCACCAGTGATATTTTCCGCTTGTTGCGCAATGCCCGGGTGGTGCGCCCCGGCCTGGTGCCGAGCATGGTGGTGTGCTGGGGCGGCCACGCGATTACCCGCGAGGAATACGATTATTCCAAGGAAGTGGGCTACCAGATGGGCCTGCGCGATCTGGATATCGTCACCGGCTGCGGTATCGGCGCCATGAAAGGGCCCATGAAGGGCGCGACCATCGGGCATGCCAAGCAGCGCAACCGCGAAGGCCGCTACATCGGCATCACCGAGCCGGGCATCATCGCCGCGGAATCGCCCAACGCCATCGTCAACGAACTGGTGATCATGCCGGATATCGAGAAGCGCCTCGAAGCCTTCGTGCGCCTGGCGCACGCGATCGTGGTGTTTCCCGGTGGCGTGGGTACACTCGAAGAAATTCTCTACCTGCTCGGTATTTTGCTCCACCCGGAAAACACCCAGAAAATTCCCCTGGTGTTCGCCGGTCCCGAGTCGGCACGCGAGTACTTCGCGGTGGTCGATCGCTTCATTCGCACCTGCCTGGGAGACGACGCGGCGTCGCTCTACCAGATAGTGACCGGTGCGCCGGGGGATGTGGCGCGCCTGGTGAAAGAGGGTGTTTCCGCGGTTCACGACGAACGCAGGCGCGGTCAGGAGGCGTATTACTTCAACTGGCGCCTGCACATCGACGCCGACTTGCAAAAGACATTCATTCCCACCCATGAAAACATGGCGGCGCTGCGGCTCGATCCCGCGATGCCGCGTCATGAACTCGCGGCCCAACTGCGCGCCGCTTTTTCCGGCGTGGTTGCCGGCAACGTCAAGGCGTTCGGTATCGACCAGGTGGAGCGCCACGGCCCCTACCGCATCAGCGGCGACGCCCGCATCATGGCGGCGATCGACGAAGTGCTGACGATTTTCATCGAGCAGGGCCGGATGAAGCTGGGCATGGGGCGGCACGATTACCAGCCCTGCTACCGGGTGGTGGGGCAGGCCCTGTAGGAGCCTGCCTGCAGGCGACCGCCATCGAAGAGTCGCTTGCAGGCAAGCTCCTGCAGCGGCCCGATGGCGGGGTTTTGTTCGCGGCCCGAGGCCCATGTCATGAGATTCGCGGCCAGGGGTGACAGGATATTCACCGTCGAGCTGCTATCATTCGATGTCTCAACTCGTGAACATTCCAACCGGGATTGCCGGGGCTGACTGCCGGCAATCGCCCAATCCCATCATTCTGCGGGAGAGTCATGCGCCGTTTGCTACTTCCCATCGCCGCACTGTTGCTGTCCGATGCGCTGCTTCTGATCGGTCACGGAATACAACTCACCCTTCTGCCGCTTAGAGCGGAGATCGAAGGCTTCACGCCGATCGAGGTCGCCTTGACGGGTTCGACCTATTTCGTAGGCTTCGTGGTGGGATGTTTGGTGGCACCGCGCATGGTGCGCCGCGTCGGCCATATCCGTGCCTTTGCCGTGCTGGCGTCGCTGTTTTCCGCCACGGTGCTGCTGTTTCATTCCTGGCCCGATGTCTATCCCTGGCTGGCGCTGCGTTTCGTGGTGGGATGCTGCATGTCGGGACTGTACATGATCATCGAAAGCTGGCTCAACGACCGTTCCACGCGGGAGACGCGCGGTACCTTGCTGTCGATCTATACCGTCATCAATCTCACCATGATGATTGTCGGTCAGCAGCTGCTCAATCTCGCCAGCCCGTCCGCCGGAACCCTGTTCATCATTGCCTCGGTATTGCTGTCGCTGGCCATCGTTCCGGTCTCGCTCACCCTTACCCTGGCGCCCGCGCCGGTGCAGTCGGTGCCACTCGATTTTCGTCGTGTCTGGCAGATATCCCACGTCGCTGTACTCGGCGCGGTGTGCGCGGGATTGGTGACGGGCGCGTTCTGGTCGCTGGGGCCGGTGTATGCCCGCGGTGTCGGCATGGAAACCGCCGAGCTGACCCTGTTCATGAGTGCCGTGGTGCTTGGCGGTGCACTGTTCCAACTGCCGCTCGGCAAGATTTCCGACCGCTTCGACCGCCGTCTGGTACTGCTTTTTACCGCGCTTTTGGGTGCGATAGTGTCGGTGCTGGTGGTGATATTTTCCCATTATCCGCAAGCCCTGCTGGTGCTCGCCGTGTTTTGGGGCGGCACGGTGATGACGCAGTACGCGATCTGTCTCGCCCACGGCGCCGACAATGCCGAGCCCCATGAATTCATTCTCGTGGGCAGCTGCATTCTCATGCTCTTTGGCCTGAGTTCCGCGATGGGTGGCCCGCTGGCATCCCTGTTCATGGATTACCTGGGGCCGGTTGGCCTGTTTATCTACGCATCGCTGAGCCTGGTGGTTTTCGCGGTGGCAGTGGCGATTCGCCGTCAGCAGCACGTGGTGCCGATGATCGACGAAACCGGGCCGTTCCGCGCCGCGGCGGATACCTCGCCGGCGGTTTTCGCTCTCGATCCCCGCACCGAGGAGGGCGAGTGGGAAAGCCGCGAGCCGGATACCAATGCGTTGGTGGACGAGGACTTGCTGCAGCGCGAGTAGAGCAATGCCGCGCGGCCTGTGGCCGGGGCGGTGTCATGTTGCCGCCGGGTTTGCCGTGGTATCCTCTTGCACCAGTGAATCGTCAAGCGTTGTCAGGTCGTCCGCAGCGGTTCGTCAATCATAAATCCCGATGGACGGAATCTCTCTCCTGTGAAACAAAAAGCCGCAATAAAAACCCCGCCGCGCAAGGAAAAACTGAGTGCTCAGGTGGCGCGAAAAATCGAGCACGATATCGTCAAATCCGGCTGGCAGCCGGGCACCATTCTTGGGACCGAAGCGGAGCTGATAACACGCTATGGCGTCAGTCGCGCGGTGCTGCGCGAGGCCATCAGTCAAGTGGAGCGCAAGGGCATCGCCAAGATGCGCCGCGGCCATGGCGGCGGGCTGGTGGTGGCGGATTCGGCGCGCACTGCCACCATTCATGCTCTTGGCACCTACCTTGAACTGGTGAGTGCCGACCTGCGGGATATGCTGGAGGCGCGCTTTCTGCTGGATCTGCTCTCCGCACCACTGGCGTGCCGCAATATCAGCGAAGAGGCCGCCGAGGAACTGCGCGACAAAATTGATCGGCTCAGCAGCAATCCTGCGTCGCTGGAGGAGGCTGCGCGCCTCAATCTGGATATCCGCCAGCTGGTGGCCGCCGTGTCCGGCAATCCGCTGGTTTCATTGTTTTCCGATGCCATCGATTATTCCTGCTCGGAGCTTGTGGTATTTCAGTTCGGTGAGCTCTATATTTTCAAGGAATTTCGCGCCGAGACGGCGGCAGTGAAAAGCCGGCTGGGCAGCGCCATCATCGACGCAGACGAATTCAACGCGCTCAAATACACGCGCCAGAACATCGATGCGCAAATGGCGTATTTCAAGAACCACCTGGATAAAACCCGTGCGCAATTGCACTCCAGCGAAGCGGCGGGAGCGCAGGGAACGCCGCTCAAACTGGGCCATTCGATTGCCTTGCGGATCAGTGACGACATCCGTACCAAGGGCCTGCGGGCGGGTGCGCGCCTCGGCTCCGAGCCGGAACTGATGGCGAAATACGACGTCAGCCGCGCGGCATTTCGCGAAGCGGTGCGCCTGCTGGAAGCCCACGCCATCGTACAGGCGCGGCGCGGCAGTGGCGGCGGTCTCACCGTCGGTGCCGCCGATCCGAGCAATGTCATCGACACCGTGATTCTTTATATGGATGTGATGAATATCCAGCCCGCCACCTTGATCGAAGTGCGCGAGGCGCTGGAGGTTGGCGCCATTCGCATGGCCGTGCAAAAAATGACCGCCGACGACGAAGCGCGAATCGTCGCGGCGCTCGAAGCCTCGGCGGATTTCAGCAAGCCGGAAGAAAGCTTTTACAAAGCGGTCATGCTCCATCAGGCGATCAGCAACGCCAGTCACAACGCCACCCTGGCGTTGCTGCTGCAGGCCACGCTGTTCTGTCTTGCAAGAACCTACGATATCGCCAAGCTGAATGTGGCCTGGCTGCAAAGGCTCTACGACAGCCACAGCGAGATGGTCGACGCCCTGCTTGCCAGAAATGAAGGGCTCGCCGTGAGAAAAATGCTGAGCTACCTGGAAATGGTGAAAGGCTGGTGGCTGGAACAGCATGAATCAGCCTAAAATATGAGGTGTTTTTTAGCTGTAAGCCGTAAGCTTTAAGCAGGCGCGCTGAAAACACTGAGTTCTTTCAGAGTTTGTTCGCTATCTTTTATTGTCTCTGACCTTCTTGGCCTTGCTGCTCAAAAGATCGTGGGCAAGTTCTTGGATGCGCCTTGTAGGAGCCTGCCTGCAGGCGACCGTATGTGGTGCCTTCCGATGGCTGTGTCGCCTGCAGGCAGGCTCCTACATGGGTGGGTTCCACGGTGAGGCACGGATAGTGCGTCGACCGTGGGGTTATCCCCGCGCTTACGTGCAACGTGTAGCCTGAAACTCAGGCGAACAACACTGCTTGTAGCTCCATCAGTCAGCCACACCGCCGGCTCACCATCGAGCCGACAGCTTCCCCATAAAACTCAGTTTTGCACTCGCGGTGTGGGTATTTCGCAGAATTGGTTGATCTCGATTTCCTGCGTAACCGACGGGTGATGGTGCTTGCTGATGCCGAGCGTCGGACACACCATCACGTAGCCGCCGATCGAGCCTGACACCGCAATGACGACGGTGTTGGGGTCGCGCATCGGGGGGTATTCGTCGTCGGGGCCGGGCGGCACCACCAGGGGATTGTGGCGGCGCAGAAAACCGCGGGTATAGCGGCACTCTTCCACCACCGCGCGCTGCAGCTTCTCGCGGCTGTAACCGCCATCGGCGAGCATTTTCGCCGTCGACGGGTTGATGATCACGGCGAGATCGCCCTTGCCCACGTAGGTGGAATTGGAGCCGAGCGCGTTGACCGCGTTGGAAATCAGGCGGATGGCGGCGGGTACGGCAATATCCACGTAGGCGTCGGGCATTGGCGAGCAAATCACCGAATGCGCGCCTTCCACGGAAAGTGCCGTTACCGTGCTCTGATCCTCGCGCCAGCCGCGGGATACATGCAGCGGTTCCCAGGGGCTTTCTTCCTCGTTCTCGGCAATGCAGAACGAATACTTGGCGGGACTGCCCAAGGTGGCGTTGTCGGACACGCCGGGAATGCCGCCACCGATATTGATCATCACCAGGCGTATGGCGCGGCCGATGGTGGCATTGGCGCGAAAACCCGGCCCGCAGGCGCCGGTGCCGTAATGCAGGCCGCACTGTTGGCGGGCGGGGCCGTTGACGATCAGCAGCGGTGTGATGGGATGGGTGGTGACCTGCGTCTCGGTAAGGTCGAAAGTGGGGTCGCAGATCGCCTTCACGGCGGCCACCACCACGGGAAAGTGTTCCGGCAGGCAGCCGGCCATCACCGCGTTGGCAGCCACAACGTCGACCGTGGCCGCCGCCATGCTGGGGCCGACATTGCCGAGAGAGATGTCGCCATCGAGACCGCTGGCCAGCACCATGGCATCGACCCGCGCCCGGGTTGGCACCACCACCGGCAAACCATCGGTCATGCGCGCGGCGTGGAGCTGCTCCTGAGCCTCTTCCTCGCTGCTGGCGATCTCGAATCTGGGAAACTCCTCGCGGGCGCTCATTGGCGACCTTCCAGCTTGGCGACCACCTCGGGGGCGATTCTGTCGGCCCAGGCCAGCTGATTGCTTTCACCCGTGCCAGACAGCGGGAAGGGAATCTTGATGCGCGGGATATCGGACAAGCCCATGGCCTGGCCCATCCACGCGAAATAATCCCAGAAGATGTCGCATACCACCACCACCGACGGAATGCCGCGCTCCTCGAACGCCACCGCGTCGCGCGTGACGCCGCCGGTGCAACTGCCACAGTGGCCCCAGGCGATGACGATGGCGTCGCACTCATCGGCGAGCTCGGTCAGCAGGGGCTCCTGAATACCGATATTCAACTGGTCGGCGCTGGCCTTTTCCACCACGCGAAATTCGGTGCCGGGCCACAGTTTGGCAAGGGGAACGCTGAGCTTTTCCAGAAACTTGTCGGCATCGGGAAAACCATTGGCCAACATGCCGATTTTCTTCGGGATCGTGCCTGCCGGAAGGCTCAGGGTGTAGGGCCGGGACTCGATGCGGCGGCCAACGGGTAGCATGTATTCGACGCCGAACGCTTCGGCGGAGCGGACACTGGTGAGAGGACTGTCTTGTCGCGCGCCCATGATTGCACCTGCCTGTCTGTTATTGATGTGATGGTATCGACTGAGGCTAGCATAACAGTGTACTGATCATCAAGGGGATTTCAGGCGCAGCCGTTGTTTGTGCAGTCGTCGTAAATTTGGGCTGTGGCACGGTGTGGGGGTGAGGGGGCTGCAAGCTATAAGCTTTAAGCTGGAGCTCTGGAAGAACGGGGTTATGCCAGGGCGTGGTTTGGAGCTTGGGTTTTGGGTTTGCCTGGTCATACTACATGACGAGTCGTCACTGCGCTGAGGGGACGGAATGTGGCATGCTATTTGTGGCTCGCTTCAGCGGCGGTAACAGCAATAATCCCGACGTTCAGTTCAGCAGCGTTTTGAGATCACGAGCTTTTGGTGTAATGATTGGCGGCGACAATGAATAACGAAACCGGAAAGGAGTGACGTTATATGCACAGAAGAGAATTGTTGAAATGGTCCGGCGCGGCCATGGCCGCCGGGCTGGCGGCGCCCGCGCTGGCGATGAACGGAGGCGTTGCCGGCGATCAACTTGCCGTGTATTTTGCCGACGCGAGCGCAGCGGCAAAGGAACTGGGTTTTACCGGCGAGGCGTTGCAGGCGGCGCTCCCGCGCCAGGCGCTGATGGTGCTGGCGGGCTCCTACACTGCGGTGTTTGGCAGCGATATCGAAAATCCCGAATTCATTCCCTACATCCCTTATTTCATGCCCTACCTGGCGCCCAATCCTGACACCTTCTATGGCATTGCACCGATCGATTCACAGGGCGTCTACCGGGTGTCCGGCACAAAGGGCACGGAGACGATCGCCGGTGTGGTGATGCGCGATGGCGGCGCTCACCTCGGCCGGCTGAGTGGCCGGCGCGTGGGCGAGATCGATCTTGCGTCCATCGAGGCGGATGATGACGGCAATTTCAGCTTCCTGTTGAGCCGCGAGCGCCCGGCGGACAATCGCGAGCAATGGTTCGCACTGCCGGCGGAAACCCGTTGCCTGATGGCGCGCCGGGTAACCAAAACGCTGGCGGAGCGCGACGGCCAGTGGGATGTACAGCGCCTGGACCTGCCGCCGAAACCCCTTGCCCAGACATTGGCGAAAAACGAAGAGCGCGTCGCGCAAGTGCTGGCTTGTGCCAAAACCACTTTCCGTTTCCTCCTGGGGTACATGAACGGTCTGCGTGCCAAGGGGGCGGAGCAGGGTTTCATTCTCGATGAACAGACCGATTACGGTGGTCTGGTCTCGCAGATTTATTTTTTCCACCTGTTCAATCTCGCCGCCGATGAAGCCCTGATCATCGAAAGTACGGCGCCTGCGGCGAAATACTGGAGCCTGCAGGTGCTCGACCCCTTTGCCACCAGCCTGGATTTCGTCCATCACCAAACTTTCATGAACGATGCCCAGGCCCATGTGGATGCCGACGGCAAGGTGCGTTTCGTACTGTGCGCATCCGATCCGGGCGTGGCCAACTGGCTCGACAGTGGCGGCTGGCAGCAGGGCGGCGGCCTGCTGTGGCGCTGGAACGAGGCCGCCGAGACGCCGCAGCCCACAGTGCGCAAGATCAAACTGAGCGGCCTGCGCGCGGCGTTGCCGGCGGGCACGCTGTGGCTGGATGAGGCAGGTCGCCGCGAAGCGCTCACCGCTCGGGCTCATTTCTATAAGAATCGGCGGTTGTTTTAGTTTTTAGTTCACAGTCCACAGTTCACAGTTTTCAGTTGACAGTTATCAGGGGAGTGCCACGCTCACTGACAACTGACAACTGACAACTGACAACTGACAACTGACAAC
>CAYXXZ010000103.1:0-9363 GCA_964469165.1 uncultured Porticoccaceae bacterium | reverse complement strand
AATTGACGGCGGAAGAAATCGCCGAGCTGGATGCGATCTCGAAGCCGCGCGTGGATTTCCCCCACGAATTCCTGGTCGGCGCCCTGCAATCATCCTACGCCGGTGCGTCAGTCAATGGCCGCTCCTTTGCCGCGCACGCCTACGCGAAAAAAGACTGACCGCAGGAGCGGGTGTGGCCGCTAACAAAAAACCACCAACATCGCGGCCAAGGCCGCTCCTACACGATTGCTCCCTCTGTAGGAGCGGCCTTGGCCGCGAATCAGGCCGCGAATCAGAAATTCGGATATTCATCCACGATGTGTGAGAACCTGCAGGAGCAGCCTCGGCCGCGAATCGTTACTTCGGAGCGCTCGCTTGCCAATAATGTCGCAGCTGCGCCATGAACGGCGATTCCCCCGGTACCTTGATGGTGCTGGCAATCGCCCTGGTGAAGGTCTCCAGATCGGGAGCGTCCGCACTGGTGTCCGCGAAAGATGAGCGGATTTTGATGAATTGATCCTGCTGAATGAAAATATAGCAATGGCTGTTGTGGTCGACGTTGTCGGCGTCTCGAAATGTCACTGGCACGTGGATCACTGTCAGATCCTGGTCGCCGATCGACCAAAGATGATATTGCTCCTGTTCAAACATCAAATTATTGATTTCACCTTCTCTTTGAAATGCCATTAACTCGTCGCGAAAATTCTGAGCCTCGATGGCCAGCGAGCGACGGTGATCACGCCAGTCTGTCTGGCGAATCGGATAAACAAAAACATCGATGAATTCAAAGTCGAATATTTCGTGGATGTAGCGTGTCTGAGCGCCGTGAAGGGGATGATG
The DNA here is from genome assembly GCA_964469165.1 of uncultured Porticoccaceae bacterium. Classification (GTDB taxonomy): domain Bacteria; phylum Pseudomonadota; class Gammaproteobacteria; order Pseudomonadales; family Porticoccaceae; genus CAYXXZ01. The sequence goes on along the minus strand of CAYXXZ010000103.1, from coordinate 8,544 downwards.
GTAAACATGGCTCGCCTCCTTGATGTGTGGCGCGACGCGCTCCGGCAACTCGAGCTGGGCGCCGTAATCGGCGGATTCCAGCCGTCCGGCAATCACTGCCGCCGAGAACGAGTCTTCTTCCTGAAAACGTTGCAGCAGGTGTGATGAAACGCTTTTGGCGATGTCCAGCCGGGTATCCTGGTTGAGAGACAAGAGGGATATTTTACGCGTGAAAGGGATGTCGAGCTGATAACGCTCCACTTCCAGATCCAGCCACTGCAAGGATACGTCGAGTTTGATGGTCTGGGTGATGGAGACCGGCGCCATCAGCAAGGTGGCTCCTGCCAGGTAGGCGCTGGCACCGTCTTCCGCGGTATTGTGCGTATAGGTTGCGCTGGTTATCAGCAACTTGTAATCGGCAGTTTGATCCGCAAGAGTCACTCTCTCGAACAATTCGGTTTCCTGAAAGACATCCTTGATCGAGCGCAAATCGATATTGTTGATTTCGCAGTGCTTTTGCGTGGAAGAGCGATTAAAGTCCTCGCACGCCTGGTAGAAGGCGTCGGAAGCCTTCAGATAAAACACCGATATTTCCGGAAGCCTGTGCTCCAGCAGTGGCTCGTACTCGGCGACTTCGTACTGGTTGGTGATCGCGCATCCCGTCGTGAAGATCGAAAGAACTGCCGCCAGTAGTAAATGCTTTTTATCCATTGCGTGGCTGTCCCTTGGTGGTTATGTGGCTGCTGTACCGCTGTCGGGTCTCTGTCCGGGGTGGGCTTTCAAGACTCTCGGTGTCAGGAAGGTTGGAGTCTAACGCAACGCCGACCATTCAAGTAGTGCCAGGGCCGAATGGCACTTACTTAAGCTTGGCAACGCTGTGAGGGCGCTGTCTTGGGGAAAGTTTTCCGAGACCGTCAGCGCCAGGGATGGCGCTGTCGAGCCCCCATGGAAGGGTTCAGAGCCTGCCCCGCGAGCATAGCGAGTGCTTTGGGTACGGCGTGTCTCGGAAAACTTTCCCCAAGACAGCGACCGGGGTACGGAGTGCCGAACGCCTTGAGTAAGTGCCATTCGTGTCAGGGCCTGAGGCCCATGAACAAGCGATACGCCCGATTTGCAGATGCAGCTCCCGACCCTCGGTAGCCTATACTGCCACCTCGACAAGCAACAGGGATCCGCCGTGACCGTTCAGGAATTTCTCACCATCCTGGTGCCGCTGCTGATCATCATGGACCCTCTTGGCAATCTGCCGTTGTTCCTGATGTTCACCGCCGACAACAGCAGTGCCGAGCAGCGCCGCATGGCCGCGGTTGCCTGTGTGGCAAGTTTCGTCATCCTTGTTGTCTTCGCGCTCATTGGCGACGGGCTGCTGGCGTTGTTCGGTATCACCATTCCCGCATTCCAGATCGCCGGCGGTTTTATTTTTTTCATCTATGCATTGCAGATGCTCGCGCTGATTCCCACGGGCCTGAAAAGCAGCGGCGCCGAAAAAAGAGAAGGGCTCGAGAAGCACAATATCGCTCTGGTGCCATTGGCTGTGCCGATGCTTGCCGGGCCGGGCGCGATCACCGCGGTTCTCGTGTGGCGTCAGCAATTGGGGGATGGCGGTGGCGAGGTCTGGCTGATAGCGGCCATCCTCGCTGCCTGCAGCCTGGTGTACGGCGTACTGCATATGGGCCCCTGGCTGCACCGCATGCTCGGGGTGGGCGGCATCCGCGTCATCACCAGATTGATGGGCTTGCTGCTGGCGGTGATCGCCGTGCAGTTCATGGTGGATGGCGTCACAGCACTGTAAACAAAGGCTGCCACCCTTCATGCCCGGCAAAACGCCAACAAAGCCTAGCGTTTGTTCGAGGCTTGGGCTAGTCTAAGGCGCAAAGCGATAAACAAGCACAACGGACAGCGATACCACCCGATGGAGGAAATACAGCGGTGCGGAAACTATACCAGCCCTTCCGGATATTCAGTTACGTGGTTCTTTTGCTCATGCTTGGGGCCATGGGCTACGCGCTCTCGATGATCATCATACTGTGGGTAGGAATCAGGGTTTGAGGGGGCCAGCCAATGACTAACCGGCAAGCACGCATTTTTGCAGTCGTGGCAACGGGACTGTCCATACTGCTTTTTCTCGGACTTACTCTCGACAGCCACCGCCAGTTCGCCACGCTCACCAACGCGGAAAACATCACGCCGCAGGTCAAGCAGGGTCAGGATGTATGGCATAAATACAATTGTATAAACTGCCATACGCTGTTTGGCGAAGGGGCGTACTACGCACCTGACCTGACCAAGATCACGCAGCACCGGGGTGAAGCCTATCTGGCTGCCTTCATGAAGGATCCCGGCAGTTTCTACGATGAGAAGAAACACCGGCGCGTGATGCCGAACCAGAATCTGAGCGACGACGAAATCACGAACCTGATCGCCTTTCTCGACTGGGTCAGCAATGTCGACAACCAGGGCTGGCCGCCGCGGCCGATTCTCGTGACGGGTGGCATGGTTTCCAGCACCGCCACGGTGGCCGGTGCCGACGACGCGGAACTGGGTACGCGCCCCGTGGACAGCGACGATGATATCCGCGCCCTCGGCGAGCATGTGTTCTTCACCGCGACGCCTGGCTGCAACGCCTGTCACTCCCTGGCGCCCGGTGCAGACATGGCCGGCCCCACCATGGCGGGGCTCACCACGCGCGCGGAGCAGGTCATCAATTCGCCTGACTATCAGGGCGATGCGACCGACGTCGAAGGCTATATTCGCGAATCCATCATTGCGCCGAGCGCCCATATCGTTCCGGGGCAGATGTATTCCGCCGGGGGAACGTCCTTCATGCCCACCGGCTATGACCAGAGCCTCACTGCGGAACAGATCGAGCAGTTGACGGCATTCCTGGCAACGTTCAAGTAATTGATAATCGAGGCCAGGCGTCCGCCGCCGACAGCCTGGCTCGGCACTCAGGGAGAACAAAGATGCGCTACAAGTCCCAGTCAGTGGCCTATTGGTACTTCGCGGTAGCGATGGTGCTGTTCGGTCTCCAGCTTGTGTTCGGCTTGCTGTCGGCCACCAAATATCTTGGCCCGGACCCGCTGCTGAGCATACTGCCGTTCGATGTGACCAAAGTCATCCACACCAACCTGCTGATCGTCTGGGTGCTGGTCGGCTTCATGGGCGCAACCTACTGGATGATTCCCGAGGAATCGCGCACCGAACTGCACAGCGTCAAGCTCGCCTATATACAGCTGATTCTGTGGACACTCATGGGCGTGACCGCGATCATCGGCTACCTTTTCCGCTACGGTACTGGCAACAAATTGCTGGAGCAGCCCTTGCCCCACAAGATCGTCATCGTCATCTGCATGCTGATATTTCTCTACAACATCGGTATGACGATCAGGAAATCGGGGCGGCTCACCACCACCGAGGGCGTGCTGATCATCGGCCTGGTCAGTTCCGCGCTGCTGTTCTTCCCGGCGCTGCTTCACTACGAGAACTACACCGTCTCGATTTTCTACCGGTGGTGGACCATTCACCTCTGGGTAGAGGGTGTGTGGATGATGATCATGGGCGCGTTCCTGGCCTATCTGCTCATTCGTCTCTCCGGCGCCGATCGTGAAGTGATGGAAAAGTGGTTGTATGTGATTGTGGGGCTGGTGTTCCTGGCGGGAATTCTCGGTACCGCGCACCACTATTATTGGGTAGGCGTGCCCCAGTACTGGCTGCCGATCGGCGGTTTCTTCAGTGCTCTCGAGCCGCTGGCGCTGGCCGGCATGGCCGTCTATGCCTACGCCGCCATGCGCCGCTCGGGGCTTGATCACCCCAATACACTGGCGCTGCACTGGACCGTGGGCAGCGCGGTATTTGCGCTGTTCGGTGCGGGATTGTTGGGCCTGGCGCATACCTGGCCGAGTGTCAACAAATGGACGCATGGCACCTTGATCACCGCCATGCACGGTCACGCGGCTTTCTACGGCGCATACGCCATGATCGTGCTGGCCATGATCACCTACGCCTTGCCATCGCTGACCCAGGGTCGGCGCGAGCAAGGGTCAGCGATGGGTTACTGGTCATTCTGGCTGCAGGTGATCGGCATGTTCGGTATGACGCTTTCCTTTGCAACGGCGGGAATTGGCCAGGTCTATCTCGAGCGCATCATGGGCATGGGCTATCTCGATGCCCAGCTCAAGATCCAGATGCACTTCGTCATGCTGATTGCAACGGCGTCGCTGTTCGCTGTCGGGGTGGCGCTTTTCATCATTGATTTCTTCCGCTATCCACCCAGGTTCGAGGCGGTCACTGACGCCCAGTCGGACGCTGATCTGGCCGCAACAGGGGCGAGGAACTGACGCCTGAATGACAAATCAGCAGGAGCCGTACTACCTCCCCATCGGCAATGAAGTAGAGATTTTCCAAAAATGTCACGACCGCCAACTGGCGGTCATGCTCAAGGGGCCGACCGGTTGCGGCAAGACGCGCCTGGTGGAACACATGGCCTGGCGCCTCGGTCGACCGCTGGTGACCATTGCCTGTCACGACGATCTGGCCGCGAGCGACCTGGTGGGCCGCTTTCTCATCCGCCATGACGGCACCTCCTGGCAGGACGGACCTCTGACCCGCGCCATGCGCGAGGGCGCCATCTGCTATCTCGATGAAGTGGTCGAAGCGCGCCAGGATACGGTGGTCATTCTCCACGCCCTGACGGATTACCGCCGCATCCTGCCCATCGACAAGACCGGCGAAGTGCTGCAGGCGCTTCCCGGCTTTCAGTTGGTGGTGTCTTACAACCCCGGCTATCAGCACATGCTGAAGGATCTCAAGCCCAGCACCCGCCAGCGCTTCGTGGCGCTGGATCTCGATTTTCCGTCAGCGGAGCAGGAAGCAACCATTGTCGAACGGGAGAGCGGCGCCGATGCGCCGTCCTGCCGCGCCCTGGTGACACTCGCGCAGCGTCTCCGCAGGCTGAAGGATCGCGGCCTGGCGGAAGTGCCCAGCACACGTCTGCTGATCAGCGCGGCGACGCTCATGGCGGCGGGCATCGCGGCGCGCGAAGCCTGTTATGCGGCGCTGGTGTCGCCGCTCTCGGATGATGAATCACTGGTCGGCGCCATGCGCGACCTGGTCGATGGCACCTTCGTGTAGATTCCATGGCTGAAGCCGAAGACGTCATCGTCGATGCCGCGCGGCACGCCACGGTTTACGCACAGCGCCTGTGGCGGCGCTACCAGCCCCCGGCAGAGACTCCCGTCACTGTCACGCTGGCCGATGTCGCCGAGCGCATCGACCTGCTGTTGACGGCCACCTTCGCAACACATTATCGCCTCCGCAACGCCCAGCCCCCCGCGCCGCCGACCTTGCTCGCCCAGTTGTTTCGCCGCCAGGAGCGCCCCCGTCAGCGTTTCGCTGTTCCGGCAACCAATGGCACCAGTGTGTGGCTGCCGCCGGATTCGCGCCTCAGCGACACCACCCAGGGTTTGGAACTCTATCGCACCATGGCGCTGCAACAGGCGTGCCGCGCCCAACGCGGCAGCGCCGCACTGCTCGATCGCCGCCTGCCCGCGGCGGTCGCGGATATCTATCTGATACTGGAAGCGTTCGCGGCAGATGGTGACCTGCTCGCGCTATTTCCCGCCATGGCCGGACCGCTCGATCGCCTGCGCCGCCACGCCCTCGCGGCGCGTCCCGCACTCGATGAATTTCCCCGGCAGCGGCTGCCCGTCGAACACTTCCTGCGCAAAATTCTGCGCAGCGCTTGTAACGAACCGCCCCCTGGCATGCCTGCCACGCACACGCCGGAAGCATCGCTCGCCAGTGCCTGTCGGCTTGCCGCGGAGCTGGATCTGGATCAGATGCGCGGACGCGCTGTGCTGCTCAAGGACTGGTGGACCGGCGAATTTCGCGACCCTGACAGCGGCGCCGTGGCAACGAAGAATGACGCTGACGATGGCAGCGCGGACAGCGATCAAATTCCGCGCAGCGCCCACATGCAGCGCCGCCCCGACGTGCGCGAAGCTGCCGAGGACGAAGACGACGAGCAGTCGGCTGGCGCCTGGATGGTGCAGGCCGACGAGCCCCACCAACTTGCTGAAGACCCGATGGGCCTCAACCGGCCCACCGATCGCGACGATGAAATCAGTGCCGACCAGTACAGCGAAATGGTTTCCGACCTGCCCGCGGCGCGCCTCGTCGCCACGCCGTCGCGACCCAAGGAAGTCTTGATTTCCGACGATCCGCCCGACGCCCAGGCGGCACCGCAAGCGGGCGCCGCGTCCGCCGCTTCAGCGCCGGGCATCGACTACCCCGAATGGGATTGGCGCAGCAGGTGCTATCGCACTCCCGGCGCCACCGTTCTAGTGCAGGACGCGGCTCAGGGCTCGCAGCAGTGGCTGGATTCCGTGCTGGCAGCGCACCAGGGCATGCTCGATCTGATTCGTCGCCGTTTCGAGATGCTCCAGGCGCGCCGTGTCTGGCACCGCAGGCGCGCCGATGGCGACGACATCGACCTCGACGCCTACATCGACAGCTACGCCAGTTTTCGCGCCGGCCAGCCGTTTTCCGACATGCTTTACCAGAGCCGCCGCAAGGCGCATCGCCACATGGCGATCACCTTGCTGATCGACGTCAGCGGCTCTACCGACAGCTGGATCGCGGCAAACCGGCGCGTCATCGATGTCGAGCGCGAGGCGCTGCTGCTGGTGGCCATCGCCCTGCAAAGCCTGGGCGAACCCTATGCCATCGAAGCGTTCTCCGGCGAGGGGCCGGGCGCCGTCAGGGTGCGCCAGATCAAACGCTTCGACGAACCTTTCAGCAACCAGGTGGCGCTGCGCATCAGCGCCCTCGAACCGGAACACTACACCAGAGCTGGCGCCGCCATTCGCCACGCCTGTGCCGGTCTCATGGGTCAGTTGGCGTCGCACCGCCTGCTGCTCCTGCTTTCCGACGGCAAGCCCAGCGACAAGGACGAGTACGAAGGACGTTACGGGGTGGAAGATATGCACCAGGCGGTGGTGGAGGCGACTCTGCAGGGCATCTCACCGTTCTGTCTGACCATCGACCGCCAGGCCAGTCACTATCTGCCCTACGTCTTCGGCGCGAGCCGCTACGCGCTCCTTCCGCAACCGCAGGCGCTACCCATGGCGCTGCTCGAATGGATGCGCCGTCTGCTCAGCCATTGATCACTTGTCTGAACCCGCCCCTGTAGGAGCTTGCCTGCAAGCGACCCCTGCCGAGACGGGTCGCCTGCAGGCAGGCTCCTACAACCGCTGCGCCGCAAACGTATCGCACTCGCCCGGGTTACCGGATTCGAAACCGCGCGTGAACCACCGTGCGCGCTGTTCCGATGTGCCGTGGGTGAAACTGTCCGGCACCACCGTACCCTGCGCCTGATGCTGCAGGCGGTCGTCGCCGATGGCCGCCGCGGCGGTGAGCGCCTCCTCGAGATCACCCGACTCCAGCAACTGACGCTGACTGTCGGCGTGATGGCCCCAGACGCCGGCAAAGCAATCGGCCTGCAACTCCTGCTTGACCGACAAGCGGTTGCCCTCGACGGCCGACACACGGCTGCGCGCCGCGTGGACTTCCCGAGAAATACCGAGCAGTGTTTGCACGTGATGCCCCACCTCGTGGGCGATCACATAGGCCTGCGCGAAATCCCCCGGCGCCTTGTAGCGGCTTTTCAGGTCGTTGTAGAAGCTGAGGTCGATATAGATCTTGTGGTCGCCTGGGCAATAAAACGGCCCCATGGCGGACTGCGCAGCGCCGCAGGCCGACTGCACGCGATCGCTGAACAAGACCAGGGCAGGGTGCTTGTAACTCTGCCCCATGGCGCTGAACAGCTGGTCCCAGGTATCCTCGGTGTCGGCCAGTACCACGGACACGAACTCCGCCAGCTGCTGCTCCTCCTGGGTAAAGGAGCGGGACGACGATGTCCCTGACGAACTGCCACCCGACAGCAGCGGCATCAGGTCGATACCGAGCATGCGCGCGCCGAAGAAAACGGCGACACCGCCCAGTAAAAGCCAGCGGCCGCCCTTCGAACGCATCAACATGGGCAGAAACCGCAATACCGCCCCGCCCGCCAACGGCGCGGCGCTGCTCAAGCCACGGCGATCCTCCACATTCTTGCTTCGTCTTCCTCTTTCCCAACGCATGGCGATCCGGCCTCTTTACAGGATTGATTAACGATAGGATATCCGGTGCGGATTTTACAATGGCTGGAAAATGTCTGTCGCGTCCCCATGGATGGGCTCGTGGTATGTCTCGAAAGCGCTTTTCCGGAGGCGTGGCAGGGGACGAAGCACCAAGTCAAACATGGCGCTTGCCCTGCATAGGTAAATGTCGTTCTACTCTGCCGCCATTTTTCCATTATTCTAGGGCCTATTAACACCACTTGAATAGTCGTCGCTGGAGGCCATTTTTTCGACCAGCGAGGCGGAAGGAGAGAAATATAGTGGGCCTATATGAACGAGAGCCTGCCCCGCGAGCACAGCGAGTGCTTTGGGTACTGACAACGAAGCTGGGCGGGAAAATGGCCCCAGCCCTTCGGGTTGCGCCTGAAAAAGCGCCACTCCACGTTGC
>CAYXXZ010000102.1:5816-9486 GCA_964469165.1 uncultured Porticoccaceae bacterium | reverse complement strand
TCCACGCGCGGCTTCGAGATCGCATCCAGCTCGGCGATTTCTTCCGCCGTCAATTTCACATCGAGCGCCGCCAGGTTGTCCGTCAACTGCTCGAGGGTGCGGGCGCCGATGATCGGCGATGCCACACCGGGGCGGGCCAGCACCCAGGCCAGCGCCACGCGCGCCGCACTGGTGTTGCGCTGTTTAGCGATGTTCACCACCACATCCACGATATCGAAGGCGTGGTCGTTGTCGTTGCGGGCAATGGATTGCTGGCGGCCCGCGGATTCCGCCTGGAGATTGCCGCGCTGGTATTTGCCACTCAACATGCCGGCGCGCAGCGGACCCCAGGGGGTGACGCCCAGGCCCATTTCCTGCGCCATGGGAATCAGGTCGGCCTCGACGGTGCGCTCCAGCAGGGAGTACTCGATTTGCAGCGCCACCAGCGGCGCCCAGCCGTTGAACCGGGCCAGCAACTGGGCCTGCGTCACTTTCCAGGCGGGGGTGTCGGACACACCGATATAAAGCACCTTGCCGCTGCTCACCAGATCGTCCAGGGCGCGCATCGTCTCATCCGCCGGCGTGAAGGGGTCGTACCAGTGCTGCCAGTAAAGGTCGATGTAATCCGTCTTGAGGCGGCGCAACGATTCTTCGCAGGCCGCGACGATGGCCTTGCGGCTGGCGCCCCCGGCATTGACGTTGCCGGGGTGCATGTTGGCGCTGAACTTGGTGGCGATCACCAGCTTGTGGCGCAGCGCCGCGTCACCGTTGATGTAGTCGCCGATGATGCGCTCGGAACTTCCGGCATTGTAGAGGTTGGCTGTGTCGATGAAGTTGCCGCCCCGGTCGATATAGGTGTCGAGAATCGCCGTGGAGGTTTGCGCATCGGCGCCGAAACCCCACTCCTGGCCGAAGGTCATGGCGCCGAGGCAGAAGGGACTGACTTTCAGGCCCGAACGGCCCAGCGTGACGTAATTGTCGAGTGACATTGTTTAACCCCTGAAAAGTATCGTTAGAAAGACAGACAGAATACCGGTTTTTGGAACCTCTCGTTGGAAATGAAATGCTGTTGTCGAGGTTCGCGGCCATCGGCCTGGCACGCGGAGCGCCCCCTGTGCCAGGTCAGCCCTGCAGCCGTGCCTTGGTTTACAGTAAGGCAATAAAATGCGTATGATAAACCCCATAGAAAATACAGCAATCCCTTGCAGTTACATCCGCCCAAGTTCCAGGGTTTCATCACATCCGCTCGCTTGCGGCCGGCCTTCGTGCTCTGGATCAGGCAACTTATTGGACTCAATCCGGAGACTCCCGATGCTCACCGACCTCGATGAAACGCTCCACCATCAGGCGCCCCTCACCTTCGATCACGCGTATACCACTGACCACCGCTTTTACGACCGCCAACTGGTCGGCGCTTTTCACCCCGACGGCAAGGCGGGTTTTCTCGCGGGTATCACGGTCTTCAAGAACATGAACGTCATGGAAGGCTTCGTGATGACGCAGCTCGATGGCAAGGTGCAGTACAACCTGCGCTTCACCAGGCAACTGCGTCCTTTCCCGCAGAATTCCAAGGCGGTCATCGGCCCCTTGTCCATCGACATCGTCGAGCCGTTCAAACACCTGCGCGTCAAGCTCGAGCCGGGCGATTACCCCAGCGCCATGGATTACCACTTCCACAGCGTTCTGCCTGCACGCCTCGAAAATCCGCACCAAAGCATGCTCGATGGCCGCAAGACCACCGACTATCTGCGCTACAACCAACTGGGCACCAGTTCCGGGTCGATCAGCATCGCGGGCCAGACCTTCGACATGCAAAACTGGTTTTCCTGGCGCGACCACAGCTGGGGCGTGCGCCCTGGCGTGGGCGGCTTCGAACCCATGACCGGCACCCGCGTCGGCGGCAAGACCGGCGGCGCCGTGGCGTCCGCGTCGCGCACCGGTGGCAAGGGCATGTTCCTGCTGTATATGGGCTTCTGGAACGGTCACCAGGGTGGTGGCGTCCAGGTCATCGAGGATGGCGAGGGCAAGCGCATCTACACCGACGCCGATGTGCGCCAGGTGGTGGGCGGTGAAATCAGCGACGAGCTCCATGTGCGCGAGGTCGAGCACGACATCACCTTCGTGCCGGATACCCGCGTGTTCGAGCGCGCCACCATGAAGCTTCACCTCGCCAATGGCGAAACCTGGGACATCAAGGCGCAATCCGTGGGCTCGCGCTGGGTCTATCGCGGCGGCGGTTACGACAGCGGTTTCAACGACGGCCTGGGCCAGGGTGTATGGCGCAGCCAGGAACTGATGATCGAGCAGGATCAGTACGACGTCAGTCATGCGGAAGATGTGGTGTTCCCCGACGGCTCGGTGGCGCGCCCCCGCCACCGCGAGCAGATCACCCGTTGCGAAATCAACGGCGCGCCGGGTTCCGCCTATGCGCCCATGTTCGTCATCGGTGCGCACCCGCGCTTTGGGTTCAGCGAATGATCACTCAAGAGACACTTCAACAGTACTTTTCCGAGCGCCTCGGCACGGCCACCGAGGTAACCCGCTTCAAGCGCACCTTCCCCGGCATCTCGCGGGAAACCTTTCTGGTGTGGACCCGGGAGGCAGGCGGTGCCGAGGGCGGCTATATTTTTCGCGCCGACTCTCCCGGCGGCCCGGTGTGTCCGGTTCCGCTGGAATTCGAGTGGAAGGTGATGAGCCTGGTGCACAAGACGTCGGTGCCGGTACCCGAGCCGCTGTGGTTCGACGCGGCGCCGGAAATCACCGAGGGTCGGCCGGTGATGGTGCGGGTAATGGTCGAAGGCTCGAACGAAATCCCCGGCCTTTACGACGAGGGCGCAGAGGCCGCCGCGCGGCGCCAGCGCGTGGCTTGCGATCATGCGGAAAAACTCGCCACCCTGCACAGCCTGGACTTCGAAGCCTGGGGCTTCAGCGAATTCATGGACGTGCCATCTTCACCGGCACTGGCCGCGCGCCACGATTTCGATACCTGGACCAGCAAGTGGCGGGCTGTGCGCTCCGATCCCATGCCGATGATGACCGAGGCGGCCTCCTGGCTGGAGGAACACCTGCCCACCGATACCCCGCGCCTGTCCCTGTGCAAGGGCCAGAACGGCATGGGGGAGGAAATCTGGAAGGACGACAAGCTCGTCGCCCTCAGTGACTGGGAGCTGGCCCTGATCGGCGACCCCTGCCAGGACTGGGCGCTGTCGCAGGGCATGCTCACCCTGGCCGACCCCAAGGTCACCCTCGGCCACTACCGGGACGTCGCCGGTTTCGAGCTGAATATCGAAACTCTGGACTTTTATCGGGTATGGGAAGTGTGGCGCACCACCGTGGTTCTCAACAACGGCCTGCGCGCTTTCCTCGAAGGCCGCGATACCAGTTTGCCGCGCATCACCCTGTGCCTGGGCCGCGTCAAACTGTTCGAACAACTGCTCGCGATGATCATCGGCAAATCCATTCCCGAAGCCGCTGCCATCGTTCATCAATGGCGCAAGAGCCCGTACCGCCCGGAAAACGCCGCGGCCTGACATTTTCGAGGAAACCTTATGAGACCATCTGTTCAAGAGATTCTCGCGGCGGCACAGAAGGCGCTTCAGGAGAAGGTCGCGCCCGTCGTGGAAGACCAATGGGCTGCCAGCGCCCTGCGCAGCATGGACGCGATTCTCAATCACCTTCAGGCCCGCGTGCC
>CAYXXZ010000102.1:0-5716 GCA_964469165.1 uncultured Porticoccaceae bacterium | reverse complement strand
CCAGCGCCCTGCGCAGCATGGACGCGATTCTCAATCACCTTCAGGCCCGCGTGCCGATCGAGGGCCCCGTGCTCTACGAGGACAACGAGGATATCGTCGCCCTTCTCTCTTCACTGAACATCGACCTGGCCGCCGCCGACGCCGCGCTGGCGGAGGAGGTAAAGAGCTTTCTCGGCGCCGCCGCCACCTTGAAGGAAACCGCCTATCCTTCCGTCGACAGCCTGAGCGTGCTCAACATCCAGGGCCGCGACGTCATCGACAACCTGCTGCGCCTGTGTATCACCCGGCAGGACCAGGGCGCCTTCACCGAGACCCACACCAATATCCGCACCTACCTGGATCGCCACATCGAGCGGGAAAGAGCCTTCTACTTCCCCACCTTTGTCGGCCGCCCGGTCTGAACCGTTACTTTTTCGAGAGAAACCCATGGATTCCAAAATACTCACCGAAGCACTCCGCAGCCTGTTGCTGGCCGTTCGCCAGGACATCAAGCCCGACCTGAGCTCTGCCCAGGCGCAGAGCCGCGCGGATATGATCGACATGGTTCTGGCACGCCTTGCCACCGAAGTCGACGTCGCCGCTGACGCCGGCACCCCCGCCGCCTCGCCGCTCAGCCGCGACGAGCTCGACGCCTTGCACAAGGCGGTGGCCCCGGACATCAACAAGGAAGCGGAGCTGCACGGCAAGATCGCGGCCTTCGCGGATGCGGAACAGGCACGGCGCTCCACCATCGAGAGCCGCCTGGCGGAACTGAGCAAGGTCGCCGCCGTGGCGGAGCAATCGGGCGACAACAAGCCGCTGCCCAAGGAATTCTTCAGCGAATACCTGCGCGGGAAATTCCCCGACCGGCCCGCGGCGGAAGTCACCAAGGTGACCGTGATTCCCGGCGGCCGCTCCAAGGGCACCATCCTTCTCGATCTCGAAGGCCCCGATGGCCCGGACGCCATCGTCATTCGCCGCGACTTCGCCGTGAACACCACCGGCGTTTCCGTGACCTACGAATACCCGATCATCGAGGCCCTGTTCAAGGCGGGCGTCGCGGTACCGGAACCGCGCTGGCTGGAGGAAGACACCTCCGTCATCGGCGGCGCCTTCATCGGCTTTTCGAAGATTTCCGGCAAGGCCATGGGCACCCTGTTCCAGAGCGATGCACCGCCCGGATTCATCAAGAATTTCGCCGCGACCCTGGCGCGCATGCACGCCCTGGACATCGACAAGGCCGGTATTGGCGACAAACTGCAATGGGGCGACGCGGCACACCCGGTCAAGGCCATGCTCGACGATTACTATCGGGATTACATCAACGATGTACCGCCGACCGCGATCATGGACGCCGCCTTCGCCTGGCTCTATCTGCAGTTGGACAAGATCGGCAACCAGCGCACCCTGGTGCACGGCGACGCGGGTCTGCACAACACCATGGGCGAGGGCGATACCTTCACCGGCATGCTGGACTGGGAATTCTGCCACGCGGGCGACCCGGCGGAGGATCTCACCTATCACAAGCATCTCATCGAAAAACTGTTGCCCTGGGATGACTTCATGGCCGCCTACAAGGCCAGTGGCGGTCAGGACGTCTCCGAGATTCGCCTGCAGTTCTTCACCATCTGGCGCTCGGTGCTGCTGGGGGTGATGATGGGTCGCGCCACCAACATGTTCTACAAGGGCATCAACCACGACCTGCGCATCGCCACTATTGGCCTGAACTCGTTTCCACGCATCATGAACGACCTCGCCCGCGATCTGGCAAAATTCACCAAGGCATAAGTGAACCCAGAAGTACCGGCTGCACCCACAAGGACAGCCGGTACGCGCCGCATCCACACATCTAACAAGAGCGCACCATGAATCCCCGCGAAACCGCCGAACTTCTGCAAAGTCTGTTGCTCGCCCTGCGCGACGACGTGAAACCCGACCTCGACTCCGCCAACGCCCGCCACCGAGCCGAACTCATCGACATGCTTCTGGTGCGCATGGCCACGGAGCTGGAATCCGCAGACTACAACAGCAGCTCGCCACCAGCCGTATCGCATCAGGATGTGGACAACCTGGCTGCGGACACCACACCGGACATCAACCAGCGCGCGCAACTCGAACACAGTATTTCCGCCTTCGCCGCCAGCGAGAAGCAGCGCCGCAATGACCTCGAAACCCGCCTCGCGGAAATTGCCGCACGGCAATCCGGCGGCGGTGGCTCGGGAGAAGAGCTTCACATTCCCAAGGAGCGCTTTACCGCCTACCTGCGGCAACGCTTTCCCGACGACCCGGCGCTGGAAGTCAGCGCACTCACCATCATTCCCGGCGGTCGCTCGAAGGGCACCCTGTTGCTCGAAACCCGCGGTGCCCAAGGCGAGGGCGAAATCGTTATTCGCCTTGATTTTTCGTCCATGGTGACCGGCGTGTCGGTTGCCTATGAATATCCGGTGGTCAACGCGCTCTACCAAGCAGGCGTGCCCGTGCCCGAGCCCCTGTGGCTGGAAGAGAAAAGCGAACTGACGGGTGGCGCCTTCGTGGCCTACGCCAAGATGTCGGGAACAGCCATGGGCACGCTGTTTCACAGCGACGCACCAGCGGCGTTCGTCAGGGAATATGCCCGCGTGCTCGCCCAGGTGCACAGCATCGATGTGGAAAATGCCGATCTTGCCGACAAGCTCACCTGGGGCGATGCAGCACATCCGGTGCGTGAAATGGTCAACAGTTTTTATCAACGCTACCGCAATGAGCTGACGCGCCTGCCCCTTGTCGACACCGCCTTCGCCTGGCTCTACCTGCAGCTGGACAACATCGGCAACCGCAAGGCACTGGTCCATGGCGACGCCGGTCTCCACAACACCCTGGGTGATGGCGGCCGGCTCAGCGCGCTGCTGGACTGGGAGCTGGCTCACGCCGGTCACCCCGCCGAGGACCTCTGTTACTGCAAACAGGTGGTGGAGGGCATCATGCCCTGGGACGATTTCATGAGCGCCTATCAGGAGGCCGGCGGCAGCGCCATCTCCCCGCACGAGGTGGCGTTCTTTTCGGTGTGGCGCTCGCTGCAGCTGGCGATTCAGTGCCTCGGCACTCGCCAGATGTTCACATCGGGCGTGGATCAGGACCTGCGTATCGCCGCCATTGGCTACAACACACTGCCCAAGTTTCTCAACATTCTGGCGACGGATCTGGCGAAATTTACTGTGCGGTGAGGTGAGGTGAGGTGAGCTGTAAGCCGTAAGCACGAGCACTGGAAGAGCTGCGGTTTGACAGAGTTTGACTTGGAGTCTGTTCAGGATCTCGCATTTTCGACTGAGTTTCACGTTTCAAGTTACACGTTTCACGTAGATGCCTGTGGCGATGGCATCACACTGACCACGCGCTGTGGTACAGAGAGCCTCAGCGACCTGTGGGCCACCTCGTTCTTACGTGCAACTTGAAACGTGAAGCTCAGCGCCGCAGCCCAAATTCTCAACTTCACAGCAATATGCTTTTCGAAAATCATCGATATAAGGAAAACCCATGAGTTCATTCCCAAAACTTGTCGAGGCACCCTTGCCGAGGACCCTGGAAGCCGTGACCACGGCATGGCTGAGCGAGGCGATCGCGACAAATTATCCCGGCGCTGCAGTGACGGATTTCCGCACCGCCGGCGAGATCGACGGCACGGCCAGCAAGGTTCGCCTGGCACTGACCTACAACGACAAAGGCCGGGAATACGGCCTGCCGTCCAGCGTCTGGCTGAAAGGCGGATTCGAAGGTCGCGCGTTCGGCAACGCGGCGACCTTCGTGGCCGAAGCCAGATTCTTTGCCGATTGGGCACCGCTGTTGCCGATCAACATTCCCAAGGCCTATTACGCGGGGATCGATCCGAGCGGCGAGCAGGGACTGGTCATCATCGAGGACCTGGACCTGCGCGGCGCGACCTACGGGCGCTCGACCAATCCGCTGACACCGGACCAGGCCGCCGCGGTGCTGGATGTGCGCGCGCAAGGTCACGCGGCGCTGTGGGAATCACCGAAAATCGCCAATCTGCGCTCCTACGCCGACCGTTTCGCCGGCGCCAATCACTGGATCGCGGAACTGACCAAGCCCGGGGTCTACGAACGCTGGCTCGACACGCCGCGATTCATGCACGTCCCTAAGGAACTGCACGATCCGCATACCTATGCGGCCGGCATGACCGCGCTGTACGGCTTCAGCGCGCAGGGCGCTCAAACCTTCAACCAGGGCGACTCCCATGTGGGGAATGTGTTCTTCGAGGCGGATGGCCGGGCGGGGATACTCGACTGGCAGGCTTACATCCGCTGCAACGGCATGGTGGATATTGCCTATTTTCTGATCGGCGCGATCACTATCGCCGACCGCGGCAAACACGAGCGCGATCTGCTGAAGGGTTATCTCGAGGCGCTGAAAAAATACGGCGTACAAGCACCTCCGAGCTTCGACGAAGCCTGGCTCGACTACCGCCGCTTCGCCCTGCACGGCTTTGCCTGGACCATGACCACCCCGGAATTTCACCCCGAGGACGTGATCCAGGCCTACGCCGAGCGCTACGGCGCCGCTGCGGAAGAACTGGAAACCCTGAAGGCGCTGGGGGTTGGTTGATCGTATAAATCTGTGGGGGCGCCTGCCTGCGGGCGATCCCAGCATCGAAATTGGTCGCTTGCAGGCAAGCTCCTACAGAGGGGCGGTGGTGGGTTTTGTTCGCGGCCGAGACCGCTCCTACACGGACCTGACCCGGAGACCTCGCTGGAGGTTATCTCATTGCCTGCGGTGGGGCGCCCACCTGTAGGAGCCTGCCTGCAGGCGACCTCAGCATCGAAATTGGTCGCTTGCAGGCAAGCTCCTACAGGACAGGGTATTTATCGCGCTGTTTGCCCGCCGTCCACGATCAGTTCTGCGCCGGTGATGAAGCTCGATTCGTCGGAGGCGAAGAAGAGGATCGCCTCGGCGATTTCGCGGGGGGCCGCCATGCGCTTCAGGGGAACGTCGCTGGTGAGTTTTGCCAGCACCGCTTCCGGTGTGGCGCCCTCGCGTTGTGCGATGAGGTGGGTTTGTTTTTCCACCGCTTCGGTGAAGGTGCCGCCGGGGGCGATGACGTTGACCCGGATGTTGCGGTCGGTATCGGCAAAATGCAGCGCTGCGGTGCGCGACAGCGCCCGCACCGCGCCCTTCGCGGCGCTGTACGGAAAAGACGGCGGCAGCCCGACGAAGGCGCCGATACTGGAAATATTGACGATGGAGCCATTGCCGGTGATGGTCTCGCCCGCCAGCTTGGTACCCAGAAAAACGCCGTCCGCGGTCACTCTCTGGTTTTGATGCCAGATATCGAGCGTTGTTTGCTCCAGGGTGACGGGCACCCGGAACGCGGCATTGTTTACCAGAATCTGCAGAGAGCCGAAGCGCTCCAGGGTTTTCGTCATCAGGTTGCGCCAGCTCTGTTCATCAGCGGCATCGAGCGCAATGAAACAGACACCCTCCCCGCCGCCCGCCGCCTCGACACTGGCCAGTCCGGCGCCTTCATCAAGGTCCGCGACCACGACGCGGGCGCCCTCTTCGACGAACCGCTTGACCACCGCCCTGCCAATGCCCCCGCCACCACCGGTGACGATGGCGACCTTGTCTTTCAATCGTTCAGCCATGATTATCTTCTTTCTCTTTTAGTTAACAGTTTTCAGTTGACAGTTGTCAGGGGGGTGCCACGCTGATCCTGTGAACTGTGAACTGTGAACTGTGAACTGTG
>CAYXXZ010000101.1:0-9496 GCA_964469165.1 uncultured Porticoccaceae bacterium | reverse complement strand
TTCACAGTATGAGCGTGGCACCCCCCTGATAACTGTCAACTGTAAACTGTAAACTACTCACAACTTCTGCAACAGCTTGCGCAGCGCGGCGACGTGGCGGCGGCTGACCTGGGGGCGGATGTCGATGCCGGTCAGGCGCAGATAGTATTGACCGTCGCCACTGCGATCCAGGCCCTCGATATGGGGTACGGCGGCAAGGGCGTTGCGATGGATGCGCACGAAACGCCCCTCGAACTCCTCCTCCAGCTCCTTGAGTGTTTCGTCCAGCAGCGCTTCGGTATCGCCGTAAAATGCGGTGACGTATTTGTGATCGGCCTGAAACATGCGGATATCCGCCACCGGCACCAGGTCCATGCCGCGCCGACTGCGCGAGGTGATATGAGTGCGTCCGTTGACGGAACCCGTGGCGGGCGACTGCTGCAATTCCGCCAGTTGCGCCTTGTTGACGCGGCAGGCGCGCCCCAGGGCGTTGGCCAGCTCTTCCCTCTTGACCGGCTTGAGCAGATAGCCCACCGCCTGGGACGAAAATGCCTCGACGGCGTAATCGTCGTAGGCGGTGCAGAAAATCACCGCGGGCGGCACCTCGAGTTCCGCCAGGTGCTGGGCCGCAGCGAGTCCGTCCATACCGGGCATGCGCACGTCCATGAATACGATATCGGGAGCAAGCTCACGAGATCTGCTCACAGCCTCCTGGCCGTTTCCCGCCTGGCCCACCACGGTATAGCCGGGCACGGCGTTGACCATCCGCTGCAAGCGATCCCTGGCGAGAGGTTCATCGTCAACGATCAGCACGTTCATGATATTTTTGAGGGCTCCTTGACTTACTTATCAAACCGGCACTATCCACGGAGTCAGCCCATGGCCTGCAAAGCGAGCGCAGGCCACGAAACCGTGGCGCGAAATCCGGTTATTTTATGAAACTCAACCACCCTCCGTGACAGGGTAGCTGATGTGCGTAATATAACAGCTTTCCTGCACTTCGGCCCGCAGGCTCACGGAGGGCCCGAAGTGGGCCTTGAGGCGGCTGAGCACATTGTCCATGGCAATCTTGTTGCCCTTGTTGTGTTGCATACGCGGGTTGCGCGGATTTTCCACCGAAATGGCGATGCGGTCCTGGTAGCGCCGCACCTTGACGACGATGACACCGCCCTCGGGAAGCAGCTGTATGCCGTGGTAAACGGCATTTTCGATGACGGGCTGCAAGGCCAGAGAAGGAATCTCCACGCCTTCGCCATAATCATCGATCTGCCACACCGCTTCAAGTCGTTCACCCAGACGCAGTTTCTCGATGGAGATATAGCGCCGACACAGGCTCAGCTCATCGCGCAGGGGTACCAGATTGTGGTTGTCGGTGAGGGCGTGGCGAAACAGATCGGCGAGGTCTTCCACCACCCTTTCAGCCTTTTCCGGATCGGAACCGATCAGACTCGCAATGATGTTCATGCTGTTGAAGAGAAAGTGCGGCCGAATGCGGGATTGCAAAGCCTGGATGCGCGCCTCCCGCTCCGCTTTGCGCAGCGTCAGCAAGGTTTGCTGAAGTTGCAGGTGACTGAGCAGGATGGCGGCGCACACACCGGCCATGATGACGTGCTCGATGACGCGCAGCGGTTCGATCCTCGAGCCCGCCACCGCGCCCGTGACCAGCAGCAGCCATTGTCCCGCCAGACTGATGATCGCGGCAACCAGCAAGATGATGGCAAAACTGACGGCAGCGGCCAGCGCGCGACTCCAGTCCGCCAGCCATTCGCGGGTCAGGCGCAATGCAATGGCGCTCAGCAGCAGGATCCACAGCGCGGTGAGCGCCGCCATGCCGAGATCACCCCAGCTGAAATCGCTGACGCCGTTCTTGGCCACCACCACCAGCACCGACAACAGGCCGGTGGCGATTGCGACCCAGGCCAGGCCTTCGCCCCGGTACAGGTCGGGAAGAAAATATTCGGCGTCGTCGCGGCGCCACCTCACACCGGTTGTTATTCTGCTGATCACATCCATTCGCCCTGCGATTTCACCTGCCGCTATAATAGCGCCAACCCGCAGCCGCGCGACAATCGGGGTCGGCGCGATATTCCAACTTCTCCAATCAGAGACAGGCACGATGTCCAGCAACAAGGAAACCAACCGCTCCTGGGGTGGCCGCTTCAGCGAAGCCACCGACGCCTTCGTGGCCCGCTTCACCGCTTCCGTGAACTTCGACCGCCGCATGTACCGCCAGGACATCCGCGGCTCCCTGGCGCATGCCACCATGCTCGCCAAGGTGGGCGTGCTCAACGACGACGAACTCAAGGCCATCCGCGAGGGGCTCGAACAGGTGCTTGCCGAGATCGAAGCGGGAAGTTTCGCGTGGTCCGAGGCTCTCGAAGATGTACACATGAACATCGAGGCCGTGCTCACCGATCGCATCGGCATCACCGGCAAGAAGCTCCACACCG
Source organism: uncultured Porticoccaceae bacterium (assembly GCA_964469165.1). Lineage (GTDB taxonomy): Bacteria > Pseudomonadota > Gammaproteobacteria > Pseudomonadales > Porticoccaceae > CAYXXZ01. The sequence continues at coordinate 7,067 of CAYXXZ010000101.1, read as the reverse complement.
GGCGCTCGCGCAATGACCAGGTGGCCACCGACGTGCGCCTGTGGCTGCGCGATGAGATCGACGTCATCAGCGCCGAGCTCACCCGCCTGCAGCAGGGTATTCTGGAACTGGCAGAGAAAAATGCCGCCACCATCATGCCCGGTTTCACCCACCTGCAGACCGCCCAGCCCGTCACCTTCGGCCATCACCTCATGGCCTGGTTCGAAATGCTCGACCGCGACCACGGCCGCCTCACGGACTGCCGCAAGCGCATGAACGTCTCGCCCCTTGGCGCCGCTGCGCTGGCCGGCACCACCTACCCCATCGACCGCCATCTGAGCGCCTCCCTGCTCGACTTCGACGGCCCCACGGAAAACTCGCTCGACTCCGTCAGCGACCGGGATTTCGCCATCGAGTTCTGCGCCTTCGCCAGTATCCTGATGACCCATCTGTCGCGCTGCTCCGAAGAGCTGGTGCTGTGGGCCTCCGCCCAATTCAACTTCATCAACCTGCCCGACCGCTTCTGCACCGGCTCCTCCATCATGCCGCAGAAGAAAAACCCGGACGTTCCGGAACTGGTGCGCGGCAAGACAGGCCGCGTCAATGGCGACCTGATCAGCCTGCTGACGCTGATGAAATCCCAGCCGCTGGCCTACAACAAGGACAACCAGGAAGACAAGGAACCGCTGTTCGATGCCGTCGACACGGTGCGCGATTGCCTGCGCGCCTTTGCCGACATGGTGCCCGCCATCGAGGCGCGCGCGCCGGTGATGCGCGAGGCCGCGCGGCGCGGTTTCTCCACGGCGACGGACCTGGCCGACTATCTGGTGCGCAAAGGGATTCCCTTCCGCGACGCCCACGAGATCGTCGGCAGCGCGGTGGCCTACGGTATCCGCCAGAGCAAGGATCTGTCGGAGATGGAGCTGGCAGAGCTGCAGCAGTTCTGCGCCGACATCCAATCCGACGTTTTCGCCGTGTTGACCCTCGAAGGCTCGGTAGCGGCGCGCAATCACATCGGCGGCACCGCACCGGAACAGGTTCGCGCCGCCGTGATCCGGGGACAGGAGCGGCTGGCGGAGCGGAGTGCATAGGGGCAAATTCATGACAGGTAGGGGCAATTCATGAATTGCCCCTACGAAATCCGCGCTGGAATTGAGCAGTTTCCGGCAGCCCCGTATACTTGACCGCTTTGTACCCGGATAGCCTGAATATGCATAGACGGAAACTGATTGTCATCGGCGCCGCCCTGAGTGCTGTGCTGCTGATCGGCTGCGGCAACAAGGGCCCGCTCTATCTGCCCGAAGCGCCCGCCGAGCCTCAGTCCGCGCCACCGCCGAGCAATCCGCCACCTCCAACGCCCAGGAACGACCCTCAGTGAATCATTTCGAACGCCGCAATGGTGAGCGCTTCGCAGAAGAGGTGCCCCTCTCCGCCATCGCCGCGGAGCACGGCACTCCCTGCTACGTCTACAGCCGCGCCGCCATCAGCGAGAACTTTCTCGCCTACCGGGATGCCGACATCCCGCAGCAAAAGCTCATCTGCTATGCGGTCAAGGCCAACTCCAACATCGCGGTGCTCGACGTACTGGCGCGACTCGGCGCCGGCTTCGACATCGTCTCCGGCGGCGAGCTGCAGCGGGTGCTGCGCGCGGGCGGCGACCCGCAAAAGATCGTGTTCTCCGGTGTCGGCAAGCAGCCTGCGGAAATGGCCATGGCCCTGGATGCCGGGATTCGCTGTTTCAATGTGGAATCCGAACAGGAACTCGAAGCCCTGAACCGGGTGGCCGGCGAAAAAGGCGTGATTGCTCCTGTCTCTGTTCGGGTAAATCCCGACGTGGACGCCCAGACCCACCCCTACATCTCCACCGGGCTCAAGGAAAACAAATTCGGTATCGACATCGATGTGGCGCTGGATGTGTATTTGCGCGCACGGGACATGGAGAGCATCCGCATTGCCGGCGTGGACTGCCACATCGGTTCCCAGCTCACCGAAACCCGCCCCTTTCTCGATGCCCTCGAACGCACCCTGGCGCTGATCGACGTCCTTGCCGGCCACGGCATCACCATCGAACACCTCGACCTGGGCGGCGGCCTCGGCGTGCGCTACCGGGACGAAAATCCGCCTCATCCCGCCGATTATCTGAAACAGGTTTCCGAACGTCTCGGCGACCGCCCGCTGGCGCTGATATTCGAGCCTGGCCGTTCGATCGTCGCCAACGCCGGTGTGCTGCTGACCCGAGTCGATTATCTCAAGCACGGTGAGCACAAGAATTTCGCCGTGGTGGACGGCGCCATGAATGATATGATCCGCCCGTCCCTGTACGACGCCTGGATGAACATCGATCGGGTCAGCGCCCGCGACGGCGAAGAGCGTGTCTACGACATCGTCGGCGCCGTGTGCGAGACCGGCGACTTCCTCGCCAAGGACAGGCAGCTGCATCTCGCACCCGGTGATCTGCTGTGCCTGCACAGTGCGGGAGCCTACGGCTTTACCATGAGTTCCAACTACAACACGCGCGGACGCGCGGCAGAAATCATGGTGGACAACAATAAAACCTACGTGATCCGCGAGCGCGAGTCCTTCGAGGACATGGTGCGCGGAGAACAACTGCTTCCGAACTGAATAGGGCCCAACGTGCTGCTGCGCTTCACCAAAATGCACGGTCTCGGCAACGACTTCGTCGTCATCGACGCCATCACCCAGGCCGTGACCATGACACCCGCGCTGGCGCGCAAACTGGCAGACCGCCATTTCGGCGTGGGTTGCGATCAGATACTGCTGGTGGAACCACCCTCCTCGCCCGATGTGGATTTCAACTACCGCATTTTCAACGCCGACGGCAGCGAAGTATCCCAGTGCGGCAATGGCGCACGCTGTTTCGCCAAGTTCGTGCGCGACCGCCATCTCACGGGCAAGCGCACCATCCGCGTGCGCACGGCAGCAGGTCTGATCACACTCGAGGTGAGCGCCGACAACCAGATCACCGTTGACATGGGCGTGCCGATCTTCGAGCCGTCGCGCATTCCCCTGATCGCGGACCGCCTCGCCGGCACCTATTCTCTGGAGGTTGACGGCGACACCCTCTCCGTGTCTGCTCTGTCGATGGGCAATCCCCATGCGATCATCCGCGTGGACGATGTCGCGGCGGCTCCGGTCGCGGCGCTCGGTGCAAGCATCGAATCCCATCCGCGCTTTCCCGAGCGGGTCAACGTCGGCTTCATGGCCATCCGCAATCGCACCGAAATCGATCTCAGGGTCTATGAGCGCGGCGCCGGCGAAACACTCGCTTGCGGCAGCGGCGCCTGTGCCGCCGTGGTTGCAGGTATTCGCCTGGGCGAACTGGACGAGCGCGTGACGGCCCACCTTCCCGGCGGCGCACTCAGTATTCACTGGAGCGGGGCAAACACCGCGGTGCTGATGACCGGCCCCGCCACCACCGTATTTCAAGGTCGGATACGTTTATGAGCAGTCAAGAGCATAATATTGCGGTAAATACCGCTGACAGGTTGTCGGATGCGGACTTCGTTGCCGCCTATCTCGAGGAACACCCGGAGTTCTTTCGTCAGCATCCGCAGGTGCTGGAAAAACTTCGCCTTCCTCACAGCTCGGGAGCTGCCGTATCGCTGGTGGAAAAACAGCTGTCGGTGCTGCGCGAGCGCAACACCGAACTGCGCGCGCGCCTCAACACCCTGCTCGACACATCCAAGGCCAACGATGGGCTGTTCAACAAAAGTCGCGCCCTGGTCCTGGATCTGATCAAATCGAACAGCGCCGAGCGCATTTTCCGCGTCCTGAGCGAAAGCCTCCATGACGACTTCGGCATCGAATTTTACAGTCTGGTACTGCTGGATCAGGAGCGCTCCGCGCCCGGCGTGCGCACCATCAGTGCCGCCGCCCTGGGGGAGACGCTGCCCGCCATCAGCACCTCACGCCAGCCTCTGTGCGGTGTATTCCGCCCCGCGGAAATGGAGCTGCTGTTCGGCGAAAACGCCAGCGATGTAGGCTCCGCCGTCGCCATTCCACTCGCCACCAAGACGTTCTACGGCATCCTCGCCCTCGGCAGCTCCGACCCCCACCGCTACCACAGCGGCATGGATACCTTGTTTCTGCAGTTCATCACGGACGTGGTGAATGTGGTACTGCCGTCGAAGTTGGCATTGGACGTGGGACGTCTGACGTCTGACGTCTGACGCAAAGAAGGCTGCGAGCTATGAGCTCTGCGTTAAACTCCGGCAGAGCTCAGTTCTTGCAGAGTTCCCGCTTAAAGCTTATAGCCTACAGCTAACTCCGCCTCACGCAGGGCTACAGCCCAAATTTTCAGACTGCTCTGTAACCTGGCGTGGCACCAAATAGCGTCAGACGTCAGACATCCGACATCCCCCAAAACTTCACGTCGTTGCCGCGGTCTTATCCCTGACCTCAACAACAAGGAAGCTTGCCATGAAAGCACTTCAGTTCTGCTCTTTCGTTCTCTTTGCCGCATCCATTGCCACTGCCGCGCCTGTGCATGCCGATGCCGTTCAACCACGTACGGTGTCGACATCGGGACAGGGTGTGGCCAAGGCCAAGGCGGACAAGGCTCAGGTAACGATGCAGACGTCATCCCTGCAGAAATCGGCCACGGAAGCGAAGCAGGAAGTGGATCGCCGTATCAACAGCTTTCTCGGCAAAGTGACGGGTATCGGTATCGCCAAGGAGGACATCGTGGCGTCGACCCTGCGCATTTCACCGGAATACGAGTACGACAATCGCACCCGGATTTTTTCGGGCTATACCGCCTACCGGGATGTGAGCGTGACGCTTCATGACCTCGACAAGCTGGACCAGTTGCTGCAAGTGGCCACGGACTCGGGCATCTCCTTCATCCAGAACATTCAGCTGCAGAGCCAGAATGAGGAAAAGCTGCGCAAGCAGGCATTCGACAATGCCATTGCCGACTCACAGGAAAAAGCGGAGGCTCTCGCCAAAGCCTATGGCGCACAGTTGGGCGCGGTGCACTCCATCGTGTACCAGAACCCCCAGCCGCTGTACGCCCCCAAGGCGGAAATGGCGGTGATGCGCATGGCGGCCGACAGCGGCTCAGGTGGCCAGTATCTGCACGATGAGGTGACCTTCAATGACAATGTGCATGTGGTGTTTGAATTGATCGTGCCGCGCTAGGGGTTCAAGCTATAAGCCATAAGCTGTAAGTTAAACCCTGGCAGAACTCGGTTCTTGCAGAGTTCCTGCTTAAAGCTTAAAGCTTACGGCTTTTCTTCACACCGCATCCGAGCCGGTTTCGCCGGTGCGGATGCGAATGATCTCCTCCAGGTTGGTAATGAAGATCTTGCCGTCACCGATCTTGCCGGTATTGGCAGACTTGCTGATCGCCTCGACAACCACGTCCACCAGGCCATCGTCCACAGCGATTTCCAGTTTCACCTTGGGCAGAAAATCCACAACGTATTCGGCACCGCGATAGAGCTCGGTGTGGCCCTTCTGGCGCCCGAAGCCCTTGACCTCGGTGACCGTGATCCCCTGCACGCCCACCTCTGCCAGAGCCTCCCGAACATCGTCGAGCTTGAAAGGCTTGATGACTGCTGCGATAAGTTTCATGTGTTCCTCGAAAAGCGATCAAATTCCGGTAGAAGGGAAGATACACTGGCCCGCGCCAGATTGCATCACCTCAGTCCCGCCATCCGACCCGCGCCGGGCAGAGCAGTGATTTCGCCCATAAAAACAGGGAGCCGAAGCTCCCCGCAATGCCCTTTCTCGATCTCTTTATTTGTTGGATAGAAACTCGGGGTAGGCTTCCATACCGCATTCGGACATGTCGGCGCCTTCGTACTCTTCCTGCTCGCTGATGCGCAGACCCATGACAGCCTTGAGGATCGCCCACACCACCAGACTCACACCGAATACCCACACGAAGATGGTCAGCATGCCCACCAACTGACCGACAAATGTGGCCTCGGGATTGGACAGCAAGACCGCGAAAATACCCCAGATGCCCACGGTGCCGTGCACTGAAATGGCGCCGACGGGATCGTCGATTTTCACTTTGTCGAGGCCGACGATACTCAGCACCACGATGAAACCACCGATTGCACCGATGATGGTGGCCAACAGCGGGCTCGGCGTGGCGGGCTCGGCGGTGATGGCCACCAGGCCAGCGAGGGCGCCGTTGATCGCCATGGTGAGGTCGGCCTTGCCGAACAGGATGCGCGCCAACACCAATGCCGCGATCAGGCCTCCGCAGGCCGCGGCATTGGTGTTGACGAACACGTTGGCCACTTCGTTGGCAACGGCGATACCGCCGAGCTTGAGCGTGGAGCCGCCGTTGAAGCCGAACCAGCCCATCCACAGGATGAACATGCCAAGAGCTGCGAGCGGCAGGTTGGCGCCGGGTATCGCATTGATTCTGCCATCCGCGCCGTACTTGCCTTTGCGGGGACCGAGCAACAGCACACCGGCCAGTGCCGCGGAGGCGCCGGCGAGGTGAACGATTCCCGAGCCGGCGTAGTCGCTGTAGTTCAGTTCGTAAAGGCCGAATACCGCGTCGCCGTTCCAGGTCCAACTGCCTTCCATCGGGTAGATGAAACCGGTCATCACCACGGCAAAGATCAGGTAGACCCACAGCTTCATGCGCTCGGCAACCGCGCCCGACGTGATCGACATCGCGGTGGCAACGAACACGACCTGGAAGAAGAAGTCCGCGGCGCCCGCGTAAACGGAATCGCCATCGAAGCCGGCGGCGGCAGACTCCGCAAGCACCGCAGCGACCGCCGCGTCATCCATGCCCTTGACGGTGGTGATGCCGGACAGAAACCAGCCACCGCCGTACATGATCTGGTAACCACAGATCAAATACATGGTGCAGGCCACGGCAAACAGCGCGACGTTCTTGGTGAGGATCTCGGTGGTGCTCTTGGCGCGCACCAGGCCCGCTTCGAGCATGGCGAAACCCGCCGCCATCCACATCACCAGTGCGCCACAGACCAGAAAATAAAACGTGTCCATGGCGTACTGCAGTTCAAAAATATTGTTTTCCATGATGAACTCCCAAACTCAGGCAATAGGGTCAGATGGCTTCGTCACCGGTTTCACCG
>CAYXXZ010000100.1:0-9500 GCA_964469165.1 uncultured Porticoccaceae bacterium | reverse complement strand
GGCTACCTGGGTGAAGAGCGGTAATTCTTGACGCGCTGCAATTGATACTGGCGCACCGCCTCCTGATGCTGGGCGAGGGTCGTGGAAAACTGGTGGCTGCCGTCCCCCTTGGCGACGAAATACAGCTCGGTGCCCTCCCTGGGGTGCAGCGCCGCATGGATGGCCTCACGCCCTGGATTGGTGATCGGCGTGGGTGGCAGCCCCTGTATATAGTAGGTGTTATAGGGATTCTCCTCGCGCAGATGCTGGCGCGTCAGATTGCCCTGAAAAGCCGTGCCCAGGCCGTAGATCACGGTGGGGTCGGTCTGCAGGCGCATGCCCTGCTGGAGGCGGCGCACGAATACGCCGGCAATGGTTCCGCGCTCGTCGGCAACGCCGGTTTCCTTCTCGATGATGGAGGCGAGAATCAGCGCCTCGTAAGGTGTCGCTATCGGCAGGCCCTCGCTGCGCCCCGCCCACTCCTCTTCAAGAACGGCCACCAGTTTGCCGTGCGCCTGATCAAGAATGCCGAGGCCGCTGTCTTCGGAGGTAAAGACATAGGTTTCGGGGAAGAACCAGCCCTCCAGCGTCTCCCCGTAGGGCGGCGAAAACCTGGCTTCCACCATATCCATGCTGAGCGGCTCCTGCCCGGCGAGGCGCGGATGGCCATTGATGATATCGAGCCAGTTGTGCAGGGAACGGCCTTCCGGGAAGGTGATGCGATATTTGATTACATCGCCGGCCACCAGACGGCCGAGGAATTCCCGCACGGAATCACCTGCGCGTATTTCGTACTCGCCACTCTTGATATGGCCAAGGCGGGCCAGGCGCGCGTGAATCAGCAGTGGGTAAGGGCTCTCGGTGACACCTTCCGCGGCCAGCTGGCGCGACAGAAGGCTCAGGGAACTGCCAGCCTGCACCCGGATCACCCGGCTGTCTTCTTCCAGGTGCACCGGCATGTCCAGGCTGGTATCCAGCCAGGACTTGAAGGATGCCAGTGCGCCGAGGACGACGACGCAACCGCAAAGGGCAATGAATGTCAGGCGGTAAAACAAGGGTATTTCTCCTCAAGCGCAGCCTGAATTCTGCGGGTTTTGCCCGATAAATTCCACTCGGGGCCACCTTCAACGGCGCTCGCATGCACGATGCCGGCAACCGCGTTGCACAGGAACAGCGCCTCGCAGCGCTGCAGGTCAGCGAGCACACAGCGGGACTCACTGACGCGCTCCTGCACCTGGGGAAAAATTTCACGCATCAGCACCGCGCGCATCACCCCCGCGACACCGCAGCGGTCGAGGGACGGGGTCAGCCAGCCGCCGTCGATGTACATGAACAGGTTGTGGCTCACTCCCTCGACGAGATTGCCGTCCGCGTCGAGCATCAGTCCGAGATTGTCGCCCACGAGCTCGCCAGCCGCGATGACCTGATCCAGGCGATTGAGGTGCTTCAGGCCGGCGAGCGCGGCCTGAATGGGCAAGCGATGTCTGCAGACCTGCAGGCGCACCTGGTCGCGGCACGGCGGTGCGGGCGACCACTGCAACAGGATGCGGGGCACAATCGTTGTCGGCGCGCGATAGCCTCTGCCGCCGGAGCCGGCCGTCACCATCAGCTTGAGGACGCCGTCGGCGGGCACCTGCTTAAGAACACCTGCGAGCTCCGCTTGGAGTCGCGGCTCGGCAAGCTCGATACCCAACAGCGGCAGCCCGCGCAACAACCTTTCACGGTGGTAGGGCCACAGCGGAATTCGTCCTGCCGCCATGCGCATGGTTTCAAAAAGGCCGTGCCCGTACGCCAGGCCGCGGTCGGCCACATCCACAGCCGAAGCGGGTACAGCGTCGATAAACGTCGAGGATTCGGTCACAATCTTTTACACAGTAGTCGGAAGTTCAGGCTGCCGCCGTGCTTGAGGCACAGCGGGCTGTAAGCCATAAGCTTTAAGCAGGAGCACTGGAAGAACCGGGTTCTGCCAGAGTTTAACTCCGAGTTTCACGTTACAGGTTCCACGTTTCACGTAGGTGCCTGCGGCGATGACATCACCTGTCGCTTGCAGGCAGGCTCCTACAGGGTGCGCGTATAGGAGCCTGCCTGCAGGCGACAGGAGAAGCCAAAAGCCCGGGTCAGCCCAACCTGCCTGGAAGCCTCACGCAGTTGTCGTTATCGCTCATTCCTTGCGTCGAGCCCAGGCCGGACAGTCCGGATCGCAGAGTTCAAATAAAGAAAAGGCCGCACTGCGTTACAGTACGGCCTTGTATTGCTGATGTATCTTACCCCGGCGCGCTCAGCTCAGATTGTTGTTGATGTAATCGATGGCTTGCTGAACGGTGGTGATTTTTTCCGCATCCTCATCGGGAATCTCGGTATCGAACTCTTCTTCCAGAGCCATGATGAGCTCAACGGTGTCCAGAGAGTCGGCGCCCAGGTCGTCGACAAAAGAGGACTCAGCCTTTACGTCTTCTTCCTTTACGCCAAGCTGCTCGGCAACCATCTTGATCACGCGCTCTTCAATGCTGCTCATTTTTTGAATGCTCCTGTAACTAGGGGTGTTCTAGGTAATAACCTCTAAATGAGAAAGAGGTTGTTTCTGAACCTTGCAAGGGCTCGCTCACGCCGGGCATTTTAACCTAAAAACCCCGGTTCGTAACCGCTTTTGTAAAAAACGAAAAATATCCTTAAATATCAAAAATTTAAGACATATAAAGACCACCATTCACATGGATCGTCTCGCCGGTGATATAGGCGCCGCCATCCCCCGCCAGGAAGGCCACGATCTCGGCGATCTCTTCCGGCTGACCGAGGCGCGCAAGGGGAATCTGACTCAGCATCGCCTCTTTGAGGTTGTCCTGAAGCTCCCTGGTCATATCGGTTTCGATAAAACCAGGCGCCACTGTATTCACGGTGATGTTGCGCGCGCCCAGCTCTTTTGCCAGGGCTCTGGAAAAGCCTCCGACCGCCGCTTTGGTGGCCGCGTAGTTGGCCTGTCCGGGGTTACCCATGGCGCCGACCACGGAGCCGATGTTGATGATTCTACCCCACCGCGCCTTGGTCATGCCCTTTACCAGGGCCCGGCTGAGACGGTACAGGGCATTGAGGTTGGTATCGATGACGTCGAACCACTCCTCATCCTTCATGCGCAGAAAGAGGTTGTCCTTGGTGATACCGGCGTTGTTCACCAGGATGGTGGGCGCGCCGTACTTCTCGTCGACAGACTTGACCAGCGCGGCAACCGATTCGGCACTGGTCACGTCGAGCGCCATGCCCTCTCCCTGAATACCCTTGGCGGCCAGGCGCGCGGAGATTTTGTCCGCGCCCTCGGCACTGGTGGCCGTGCCGATCACGATGGCGCCACGGCTGCCCAGCAGATCGGCAATCGCCGCGCCGATGCCGCGGCTCGCTCCGGTCACCAGGGTGACTTTTCCCTCAAGACTCATTGCGCTCTCCTTCACAGTTCAGTGATTGCTTTGTTCAGGCTGTCGACATCGTCCGTGGTGTAGGCCGTGATGCTCTTTTCGATGCGCTTGGCCAGACCGGCCAACACCTTGCCAGGCCCGCATTCGACCACGGTGTCGATATCTCCTTTTACCAGCGCCTGCATGCAGTCGACCCAGAGTACCGGATGGAAGATCTGCTCGATCATCAGCGTCTTGATGGTATCGGGGTCCGCCTCTGTGCGCCCGTGGACATTGTGCACAACCGGGATCGCGGGCGCCTTGAAAGGGGTTGCCTGAATATGCTCCGCCAGGCGATCCGCCGCGGGGCGCATCAACGAGGTGTGGAAAGGCGCGCTTACCGGCAGCGGCAAGGCGCGCTTGCAACCGGCGTCCTTGAGCAGGGCAATGGCTCTCTCTACTGCCGCCGCGTTGCCGGCGATTACCACCTGACCCGGCGAATTGTAGTTCACCGGCGCAACCACCTGGTCACCTGCCGCCTGGGTACAGGCATCGCGAATCACGTCGTCATCCATGCCGATGATGGCCGCCATGGCGCCTTCGCCAAAAGGCACTGCCTCCTGCATGAAGGCGCCGCGCATGCGCACCAGCTTGAGGGCATCGGCGAATGCAATGCTACCGGCACAAACCAGCGCAGACCATTCGCCCAGACTGTGCCCCGCCAGCAGTGCCGGCGCCGCGCCGTTGCGCGCCTGCCAAATGCGCCATATCGCGACACTGGAAGTGAGCAGGATCGGCTGGGTACGCTCCGTGAGGTTGATATCTTCCTGCTGACCGTTCTGGATCATGTCCCACATGTCGTAGCCGAGGGCATCGGAAGCTTCGCCGAAGGTGGCTTGCACGACCGGGTACGCGGCGGCGAGATCGGCGAGCATGCCGATTTTCTGGGAGCCTTGGCCGGGAAAGATGAAGGCCAGGTTGTCTTTCTTCATTTAGTCACCTTTTCCATCGAGGGGCGCGGCAACGCTCATGCGCGCCAGTTTGTCCGAAATACGTTGGGGAATCTGTTTGTCCGTCTCGAGAATGGCCACTTCGAGCGCGTTGGCGAAACCCTCCGGCGTGGCGCCGCCGTGACTCTTGATCACGGTGCCTTCGAGACCCAGCAGATTGGCGCCATTATAGTTGGCGGGATCGAGCATTTTCTGCAGCCTGAGCAGCGAAGGCCTGGCAATCAGTGCGCCCAGTTTGGCGCGCCAGGAGGTGCTGAACTCATCGCGCAGGCGGCCGACAATCATGCGCGCCGCGCCCTCGGTGCTCTTCAAAGCGACATTGCCGGCAAAGCCATCGCACACGATGATGTCGAAATCGCCGGAAAAGATCGCGTCGCCCTCGGCAAAACCGCAGTAGTTGATGTGTGGATCGTCGCGGAACAACTGCGCCGCCTGCCGTACCACGGCATCGCCCTTGCCGGCCTCGCGACCGACATTGAGCAGCCCGATGCGGGGCGCGGGCAGCGACTCCACAGTCTCCACCATCGCGGAGGCCATGTAGGCGAACTGCAGCAACTGCCGGGCATCGCAGCCGATATTGGCGCCCATGTCGAGCAGGTGCGCCTTGCCCCTGGCCGTCGGCACCGCCGTGCAGATGGCGGGCCGCTCGATGCCCGGCAGGGTGCCGATCTGAATCATGCCCATCGCCATCAGCGCGCCGGTATTGCCAGCGCTGATACAGGCCTGGGCATTCCCCTCGGCAACGGCGGCGATGGCGCGCCACATGGAAGAGTCGCGCTTGTGACGCAGGGCGTGGGCGGGCTTGTCATCCATACTCACCTGTTGCAAGCAATGCACGACATCGATACGGGCGCGCACCCCGGCAGGCACATTTGCCATCAGGGGCGCAACCACCCCTTCATCGCCGAACAGTCGGCAACGCAGACGAGGGAAACGCTCGAGAACGGAAAGGACGGAGGGAACAACGAGGCGGGGACCGACGTCCCCACCCATAGCATCGACAGCCAGACAGCAATCGTGCAGAGGCAAATGCTTTATTCGTCGTCGGATTCGATCACTTTGCGGCCGCGGTAGAAGCCATCGGCCGTGACGTGGTGGCGGCGGTGTTTTTCACCGGACACCTGATCCACAGACAGCGTGGGGCCAGAGAGCGCATCGTGGGAACGGCGCATACCGCGCTTGGAGCGGGTCTTACGGTCTTGTTGAACGGCCATGTCTAACTCCTGTGCAAACGCACTTAAATCAAATAATCAATCGTTGAGGGCAGCAACTATTTTTTCAGCTGCGCCAGAATATTGAACGGATTCTCTCTGCTCTGCTCCGCCTCACCCGTGGAATAACTGCCTTCCCGGGGGCAGCTGTCCTCGGGATGAAAGGCCACGATGGGCAGCGACAAGAGAATCTCGTCCTCCACAAGTTCATACAAATCGGCGCTTTCCTCCGCCACCAGCCAGGGATCCAAACGCTTGGGCAACACTGCCGCACGCTCTTCATCCCAGACGATGGCAAAGCAAAACGCCTCCTGCAACTCTTCGTCATAGGGCCCGAGGCAACGCTGGCATTGCAGGGTTGCCGTCAGGGAGAACCTTCCCTCGAGAATACAGCGGCGCTCAGCATCCTGGCTGAAATCGAGCTCCACTTCGACCCGTTCTCCCGCAGCGATGGCCGCTGTTGCCAATCGCGTCAGCTCTGCCGCGGGTATGAAACCTTGCAAACGCACACCCTGAGCGCAAAACTTTCTCGGATCGACATGCCTGGGCAGTTGCATACACGTATCCCGGGTCTCATACAGGCGCGCAATTCTAGGGGGCAAGAGCACCTCTGTCAAAAAAATCTCGCTACAAATCAACTTTTTGACGCCTACCCCGGCAAGCCGCCACGAATCGCGCGCAAGTGGCTGCTAAACTCGCTTGCGCAGGCCCGCAACACGAGGTAACACGACATGCCGAAACCCCTGGTTCTCGCCTCCACGTCTCTCTATCGGCGCCAGCTTCTGGAACGGCTCGCCATACCTTATACCTGCATGGCGCCCGATATCGATGAGAGCCCTCTGCCCCAGGAGCTTCCCGATCAACTCTCGGCGCGCCTGGCGGATGCCAAGGCCCGCGCCGCCGCCACCAAATTTCCCGCCCACCTCATCATCGGCTCCGACCAGGTTGCTTCACTCGACGGCCAGTTCATCGGCAAGCCCGGCAACTTCGAACGCGCCAGCCGCCAATTGCGCGCCGCGTCCGGGTCCACAGTGACCTTTTTCACTTCCGTGGCTCTCTACGACAGCGAAACTGGCCACTGTCAGCAGCACACCGACACCACCCGCGTCCTGTTTCGCGAGTTGGGGGAAACGCAGATCCGCAACTACCTGCTGCGCGAAGAGCCCTATGGCTGTGCCGGCAGTTTCAAGGTTGAAGGTCTCGGCATCGCACTTTTCGAGCGAATCGAAAGCGACGACCCGAGCGCCCTTATCGGCCTGCCCTTGATCGCGCTGTGTACCATGCTGCGCGCTGCCGGGATTGCGGTGTTATAGCTTTACACGGCGGCAGCTCGGACTGTGGCTGGTTGAGCTTTAAGCTGGACTCTTCAAAAGAAGTACCCTGTAGGAGCTTGCCCGCAAGCGACAGCCATCAAGATTTGTCGCTTGCGGGCAAGCTCCCACATCCGCACCGGCATATCCCCGCAGGAAACCTTCCCGGCAGTGCTGCGGTCGACTTACCAGCACGTCAAATCCAGGCGAGAATCTCATTGAAGATCGCCGCGCAGCCCCGCAGGTCATAGCCATGGAGCCGGTCTCCGCCGTGGGCGCCGTAACTGACACCGATGCGCGCCACACCCGCGCGCGCCGCCATATCCATGTCGAACTCGGTGTCGCCCACCATGCATGCGGACTGGGCCGGAAGATCGAAGTGCGCCAGCAACTCGAAAAGCATCCTGGGATCGGGCTTGGACGAGGTTTCGTCGGCACAGCGGCTGGCATCGAAAAAGCCTTCGAGTCCGTGCCCGCGCAATGCACGATCCAGGCCCCGCCGACTCTTGCCGGTTGCCACCGCCAGCAGATAGCCCCTGCTCTTCAGCTCGTCCAGCGTGTCGCGCACCGTGTCGTAAAAAGGTGCCGGCTCCCGATCGATATCCTGAAAGTTTTTTGAATAGCATTCCCGCAGCGCGATGAAATCCTCCTTCTTCGCCGAAGGAAAAAGCCGGGCCAGGGCCTGAGGCAACCCCAACCCGATGATGTCGCGGCTGTCCTCCGGCGAAGGCACGGGCAGACCGAGCTCAGCGGCGGACACCCGCAAACAGGTGACGATGCGCTCCAGCGAATCGACCAAGGTGCCATCCCAATCGAATACCAGCAAACCGAAAGCCTTGCTCACATCAGTCTCCCAGCACCGCCGCCAGATCGGCAGGCAGCGGCGCTTCCACACAGTACTGCTCACCACTCGAAGGAATCGCGAAGCAGAGGCGGTGGGCGTGAAGAAAAATGCGCTTCAGACCGCGCTTGCGCATCTCCTCATTGCGCGCATCGCTGCCGTATTTGTCATCGCCCAACAGGGGATGGCCGGCCAGCTGGCAGTGAACCCGGATCTGGTGGGTACGGCCAGTTTCCAGGGCAACCTCCAGCATCGTCATGTCCGCGTAGCGCTTGTGTATCCGAAACCGGGTCACGGCGTTCTTGCCATCGCGGCTGGCGCGCACGAAATTCTCGCCCGACGCCACCGACACCTTGTCGAGCGGTGCATCGATCACATCCAGTCCCTTCGGCCAGACGCCGTCCACCAGCGCCAGATAGATCTTTTCCACCTCATGATCGCGCAATTGATTCTGCAGGGCGCGCAGCGCAGCGCGCTTCTTCGCGATCAGGAGACAGCCCGAGGTGCCCTTGTCCAGGCGGTGCACCAGTTCGAGCGTCTGCCCGGGGCGCGTCGCGCGCAGCGCCTCGATGAGCCCGAGACTGACGCCGCTGCCGCCGTGCACGGCAAGCCCCTGCGGCTTGTTGATCACCAACAACTCGCCATTTTCGAACAGCACGCTGCTTTCGAGATGGGCGCGCAACGCCAGACCAGGTGCCGGCACGTCCCTGCCCTCCGCCACGCGAATCGGCGGGACGCGAACGCTGTCGCCCGCCGCGAGGCGGTACTCCGGCTTGATGCGCCCCTTGTTGACGCGCACCTCGCCCTTGCGCAACAGGCGATAAATACGGGATTTGGGCACGCCCTTGAGGCGCGCGAGCAAAAAGTTGTCGATTCGCTGCCCGGCCTCATCTTCCGAGATGGTGATGAGCCGCACGCCCGTCTCGCTACCTGTCGGCTCACCCGTTGCCATGCCTCATTTTTCCTACATTCACCAAGAGCGCAATGTTACCAGTTCACACACCTTTGAAGAACCCGCGCCGACTGGCGCTATCTCATTGATCAAAAAGCAAATCCTTGATAGCATCTCGCCGTGGCGCGAAGTCCTCCAACCAATTGTGTTGCCCGGGAGCCGCCACAAAATGTAAGCGAACCGTAACGAGACGGACATATTTACAAGATGTTTGACGGAGATCCCGGCAAACTTCGCCAAAATCGACATTGATTGGCAGGCGCCAGAAGTAGCCCTGTAACGATTGGCAGGATTTGTAGAAAGTACTTTTATCCCATCGCCGGATGCCCAGCCCACGCCGAACACACGGCATTTTTATCGGCAACACGCTGCTGGCAGCACGAACCAAGCCCAAGGCGGCATCTCGCGGAAAAGCATTGTTACTTGAACGGAAACAGAAAGTCCACTGACACAAAAGAGAGCTGAAGCGCGACGTTTTGATGAATATCCGCAGACCTTCGCATTGATCTTGAAGCGCTTCCGTCGTTGTCGACCGGGGCGCTGACTGTGTTCTGGTTTCCACCACAAATCCCTTCCCGATTCGCAGGGCTTTCTCTGGCGTCTTCCAGCTACCTTTAAGGATACGACAGATGAAAAGAATGCTTATCAATGCCACGCAGCCCGAAGAGCTGCGCGTGGCCCTCGTAGATGGCCAACGCCTCTACGACCTCGACATTGAAAACCGCGCCCGCGCGCAGAAGAAAGCCAATATCTACAAGGGCCGCATCGCCCGGGTCGAACCCAGCCTGGAAGCCGCCTTTGTCGACTATGG
>CAYXXZ010000099.1:4538-9764 GCA_964469165.1 uncultured Porticoccaceae bacterium | reverse complement strand
CGGCGGACAGCGCGGTCAGTGTGACCATCGCCTGCACGGAGCGCGTCTGATCGTGGAAAAACCCCAGGATAATGCTGACCAGAACGAAGCTGTCCAGAACGGAACTAGCCACAACGCTGCCATCGAACCCGCGGCCTTTACGCCCCTGGCAAGTGACGGCAGGCGCCGGCGGCGGCGCCTGACCATTGCCAGTGCGGCGATCGCACTGTTGGTGCTGGTCGGCGCGCTGGCTCTGTGGTTCACCTTTGCCAGCCGCGCCCTGGTGGTGGTCACCGAGCCGGTTGACGCCCAGGTGGAGCTCGACGGCGGCCTGCGTTTTCGCCTCGGCGACTCCTGGCTGGTGCTGCCGGGCGACTATCGGCTGCGGGTGAGCGCGCCCGGCTACCTGCCCGCTGATGAAGCGCTCGCCGTCACCCGCGACAGCGCGCGCCAGGTACAGGTTGCGCTGACCATCATGCCGGGGCGGCTGCAAGTAAACACAGCGGTCCCCGGTGTGCTGGTGGAGCTCGACGGCAAGCCCCTGGGCAGCGCCCCCGCCACCTTTTCCGGCATTGCGCCGGGGGAATACCAACTGCGCCTTCGACATCCCCGCTACCGCCTGTTCGAACAGACCCTTCAGGTGCGCGGTCGCGATCTGACGGAAACCGTCGATGCCAGCCTGGAACCGGCCTGGGGCGAGCTGCGTATCGACTCCGAACCCTCCGGTGCCCAGGTTCAGGTGGGAGACTTGGCGGCGGGTACCACCCCGACCACCCTGCAAGTGCTGGAAAGCGGTGAAACCGTGCGCATCAGCCTGCCGGGGTACAAAACCTGGGAGAAGCACCTGAGTGCCACGCCAGGCACCCAGCAAACGCACGACAAGGTTGTGCTGCAACCCGCCGACGCGGTATTGACGCTGACCAGCTCTCCGGCGGGCGCGCGCGTCACCGTCGATCAGCAATACCGCGGCCAGACGCCGCTGACGCTGGATCTCGAGCCCGGCAAGAGTCACCGCATCGCCCTCCATCTTGCGGGCTACAAACTGCATGAGCAGACCCTGCGCCTCGAAACCGGGGAAGATAAGGCGCTCGATCTGGCACTGGCGGCGGATCTCGGCCGCGTGCGGGTCAGTGTCACGCCCGCCAATGCCGAGCTTTTCGTCGACGGTCGCAAGACCGCTCTCGGTGATGGCGTGCTGTCGCTGCCCGCGCGCCCTCACACCCTCGAGGCGCGCCTTGCCGGCCACACCAGTGTCCGCCGCACCATCACTCCCAAGCCCGGTATCGAACAGCAGCTGAGTCTGACCCTGCAAAGTGCGGCACAGGCCCAGGCCGCCGCGACCCCGGCGCAGATTACGGCGGCGGATGGCCAGGTGCTCAAGCTGTTCCCACCAAAGACGGTGACGTTCACCATGGGTTCGTCGCGCCGCGAGCAGGGGCGCCGCGCCAACGAGGTACAGCGCGATGTGGTGCTGGAGCGCCCCTTCTACCTGGCGCTCACGCCGGTTACCAACAGCCAGTTCAAGAAATTCCGCTCCCTGCATTCGTCCAGTCACGCCGGTGGCAGCACGCTCGACTTGCCCGATCAGCCGGTGGTCAGCATCAGCTGGCAGGACGCCGCACTCTACTGCAATTGGCTGAGTGAGCAGGAGGGCCTGACGCCCTTCTACAGCATTGGCGCAGGCAAGGTTACCGGCACCAACCCGGTCAGCACCGGCTATCGTTTGCCCTCGGAGGCTGAGTGGGAATGGGCGGCGCGCGACAACAACGGTGTCATGGCGAAATTCCCCTGGGGCGAGGGCTTCCCGCCCCCCGCTGGCGCCGGCAATTACGCCGATCAGAGCGCCGCCAGCATCGTTGGCCGCGTGCTGCCGGGTTTCAATGATGGCTTCAAGGTGTCTGCGCCGGTCAGCCGTTTCCCCGCCAATGGCAAGGGGCTGTACAGCATGGGCCACAACGTGGCCGAATGGATCCATGATTTTTATGGCAGCGAACCGTCGCTGGGGACCAGGGCGCAGCGCGATCCACTGGGCCCGGAGAACGGTGAATTCCACGTTATCCGCGGCGCCAGCTGGCGCCATGGCACCATCACCGAGTTGCGGTTATCCTTCCGGGACTACGGAGTCGACAAGCGCAACGACGTCGGCTTCCGGGTTGCGCGTTATGCCCGCTAGCGAGAATAGTGCCTGTATAGACTCGGCAGCGATACTCGAAGGCGTGGTGGGGAACCCAGGTGCGGGACCGTCAGCGCCAGGGATGGCGCTGCCGAGCCTCCAGGGATGGATTCACGGCGTGTCCCGCACCTGGGTTCCCCAGCGCGCCCCGCGTGTTGACAACGGGTTTACGCGGAGGTATCGATGAAACCTGCAACAACGATATTGCGGCTCGCGGGCGCGGCGCTGCTGAGCGCGGCGCTGGCTGTACTGCCGGCTACAGGGTACGCTCAGGAAGATGCACCCGCCGAAGCGCCGCAACAACAGCGTGCAGACGCGGAAAACGACAAGAAAAACGAGGGCCAATCCGGACAAGCCCGCAAGGACCAGGGTTTCCGCCCGTCCGAGGAAATCTCCGAAGACCTGTCCGTACCCTTTCCAGTGGATATCTGAATGCTGCGCAGAAACCATGAATTCGTCTACCAACTCTTCGCCCTGCTGGTGGCGGTGATCGTCGTCCACGGCGTTTACGTGGGCATCATCCGCCCCGGCGCCACCGCCCATCTGGAGGCGGAGCTGGCGCTGCAAGAGAGTGGCGAGCCCTTCGTCTCCGAGCGCTCCCTCTACGTCATTCTCAAGGATTACGAGCAGGAAGCGTGCATCATCCTCAGCCTCTGGGCGCTGGCGATCATGGCGTACAAGGCGCGCCACAATCTGGCGGAAAAGAAGCTCCTGGCCTCCTCCCTGCTCAATGTCAGCGACGGCACCCGCATTCTGCCCGAGGACACTCGCGCACTGCTGCGGCCCGTGCAGGCGCTGCCGGAAGAACAGCAGTATTTCCTCCTGCCGCGGGTGCTGAGCGCGGCGCTGCAGCGCTTTGGCGCCACCGGTGACATCGCGGACGCCTCCAGCGCCATCAAGGACCTGTGCGACACCGAAAATGACCGCCTCGATTCCGAACTCTCCATGGTGCGCTACATCGCCTGGGCGATTCCCGCCGTCGGCTTCATCGGCACGGTGCGCGGCATGGGCGACGCACTCGGTCAGGCGCACCGCGCCGTGGAGGGCGACATCGCGGGGGTGACGGCCAGTCTCGGCGTGGCATTCAACTCCACCTTCGTGGCCCTGGTGGTCAGCATCATCATGATGTTCTTCATGCACCAGTTGCAACTGGCCCAGGAACGCCTGGTGCTGGATACCCAGAACTACGGCGACCGCAACCTGATACGCCACCTGAAAGGAGGCAAGGACGCCACATGAGCGACGCTGCCCTGATCGAATTGATCGATACCGAAATCCTCGCCGTGCGCGGCGAAGGCGCCCTGCTGCGCACGCCGGGTTACGCACTGCTGGAAGACGGCGGTATCGAGACCGGCGCCGCAGCGCTCGCCAAGGCCTGGCTCTATCCGCAGCGCAGCTTCAACCAGTTCTGGCGCCAGCTCACCCTGGCGCCGCTGCCCGCCAACCACCGCCACGCGCGCCACTATGCCGACCTGGCCTTTGCCCAGTTGCGCCAGATCCACGCCGACCTGGGCGCCCCCGCGCAGATGCTGTTCGCCCTGCCTGGTAACTTTTCCCGCGACCAGCTCTCGATTCTGCTCGGCCTCGCCAACGCTCTGCCCGCCACCACCCTGGGCATGGTCGACAGCGCCGTGGCCGCCGCCAGCACGCTGGCTCACAGCGGCGATCTGGTGCACCTGGATATGCAGCTTCACCAGACAGTGATCACTCACTTGCGTGCCGACGAGCAGGTCAGCCGCGTTGCCGTGGAGGTGGTGCCCGACAGCGGTTTGAAGGCGTTCCATGGCGCCTGGGCGCAATACATCGCCGACCAGTTCATCCAGCAGTACCGTTACGATCCGCTCCACCAGGCGCGCGACGAGCAGCAGCTTCACGACCGCCTGCCGGGCTGGCTCGACGCGCTGGCGCACGGCGATCAGGTGAGCGCCGAGCTCGCCACCGGGCGCGGCAATTTTCGCCTCACGCTGAGTCCGGGAGCCCTGGCGGCGCAGACCGCCGAGCGGGTCAACCGCCTGCGCCAGGCGCTGGACAAATTTCCGCCCCAGGCGCTGCGGGTGGCCAGCTATCGGCTCGAACGCCTGCCCGGCCTCGGTGAAGCGCTCGGTATCCAGATTCTGAAGGAACAGCAAACCCTGCAGGGCTGTCGCGCCGCGCTATCCTTGCTAGCGCAACAGGGCAGCGTTGCCTTCGTCACCGAGTTGCCCCGCAACGGCGCGGGCGCGGCTGCGGCGCCAGTGGATGGCACGGCCACGGTATCCGGCGCGCCCAGTCATCTGCTGTTGCGCAGTCGCGCTTACGCCATTGCAGGTGGTATCGGCGTGGCGCGCGGCGCCAACGGGCTCGCCATCACCCGCGTTCGCGGTGACGCGCTGGTATGGCTGGATGACAAGTTCCGGCTCGAAATGGCACCCGGTGTGGCAGTCAACACTCGCGCCGCTGGCGATACGGTGGCAAGCGGCGACAGCTTCGTGCTCGATGGCGAGCGCCTGTCTCTCATCGAGGTGCGCCCGGAGTCCTGACATGGCCAAGCAGCGCACTCTGCAGCCTCTCAGCATGTCCTTCCTGGATCTTATGGCCTGTGGTTTTGGCGCCGTGACGCTGCTGTTTCTGATCGTGAAACATACCGTGGAGGAAACCGTGGTGGACCCGACCCTGAAGTCGGAGATCAGCCTGCTCAGCGAAGAAATCCGCGTCGGAGAAGAAGAGAAGGCACGCCTGCGCAACAGTCTCGAAGAGCGCCAGGCACGCCTGGTGGAAGCGCAGGGGCGCGCCGATCGGGTGGTTGAACAGATCCGCGAGAAGCACCGCGAACGCAGCATCCAGTCCGACCCGGAAGAGGAGATTGCCAGGCTGCGCAAGCAGGTCGAAACCCTGGAGCGGGAAACCGCCGAATTGCGCGACGCGAGCCGCGGCAAGGATCTGCGCACCTTTGCCGGAGATGGCGACCGCCAGTATCTCACCGGGCTCAAGCTGGGTGGCCGCCGGGTGGTAATTCTGCTCGACAGTTCCGCCAGTATGCTCGCCGATGACCTGGTCAACGTGATCCGGCGCCGCAACATGGATGACGCCGCCAA
>CAYXXZ010000099.1:0-4438 GCA_964469165.1 uncultured Porticoccaceae bacterium | reverse complement strand
TCGCCGATGACCTGGTCAACGTGATCCGGCGCCGCAACATGGATGACGCCGCCAAGCGCCGCGCCGACAAATGGCAGCGCGCCGTGCGCACCGCCGAGTGGCTGCTTGCCCGCACGCCCTCCCAGAGCCGCTTTCAGATCTACACCTTCAACACCGGCGCGGCATCCACCATCGCCGGCAGTGATGGCACCTGGCACCAGGCGGCGGACGGGGCCGCGGTATCGGCGGCGGTGGCGGGCCTGAAAAAGACGGTGCCCCAGGGCGGCACCAGCCTCGTCAACGCGTTTCGCGCCGTCAACAAGCTCTCCCCGGCGCCCGACAATATTTTTCTCATCACCGACAGCCTGCCCACCCAGGGCGCCACCACGCCCGCCGGCAACACGGTATCGGCTCGCGACCGGGTACGCTATTTCAACGAGGCGGCCAAGGAGCTGCCGCGCGCCCCGGTCAACGTCATTCTGTTCCCCATGGAGGGCGACCCGGCGGCGGCGGGCCTGTTCTGGAACCTGGGTCTGTCCTCCGGCGGATCCTTTCTGAGCCCGGCGACGGACTGGCCATGAGAAGACGCAAGCGCGAGGCGCCCGACACCAGCCTGTCCTTTCTCGACGTGATCAGTTGCGGGTTCGGCGCGGTGGTCATGCTGATGCTCATCGCCAAGACCGTGGACCCAAGCGTGCTCGAGCCGGGGGAGCCGCTCGACGGCAAGGTCCGGGAGCTGCAGGAATCCCTGTTCACCCTACGCGGCGAAACCGCGATTCTCGACCAGCAGTTGAAGAGTGTCGAAGAACAGCTTTCGGAGTTCGATGAACGCATCGCGCGCCTGCGCGAACAACTGGCCAGCGCCGACAAACAGCAGGACGCGGTGGCCCAGGTGGACACCACCGAAAAGGAAGAACTGACGTTGGCGCTGCAGGTGCTCACGGAGGAAATGCAGCGCTTGCTGGGCAGCAGCTACCGCGCCGACAACGACCTGGTGGGCGGCATCCCGGTCGACAGCGAGTACCTGCTGTTCATCATCGATACCTCGGGCAGCATGGTGAATTACGCCTGGCCCAAGGTACGCGAGCAGATGGTGCACATTCTCGATACCTATCCCTCGGTGAAGGGCATCCAGGTGATGAGCGACATGGGCGGCTACATGTTCCCCACCTACCGCCGCCAGTGGATGTCCGACACCCCGGCGCGCCGCAAGATCATCCTTCAGAGCCTGGCCAACTGGACGCCGTTCAGCAACTCGAGCCCCGTGGAAGGCATCGAGCAGGCCATCCGGGATTTCTACGATCCGCACAAAAAGATCAGCCTGTTCGTGTTCGGTGACGACTTCACCGGCACCTCCATCCGCCAGGTGGTGCAAACCGTGGACCGCCTCAATCGTGAACGGCGCAACGGCGAGCGCCTGGTGCGCATCCACACCATCGGTTTCCCTGTGCACCTGCTGGCGCCCGGTGGCAGCCTACAATCGGCGACCCGTTTCGCCCACCTGATGCGCGAACTCAGCTATCGCAACGGCGGAACCTTCGTCGGTCTCAATACCCTGAGGTGATGCAGTCACTATGAAAACCAAGGTCGTACTCCTCGCACTCATCGCCCTCCTCGTGGGCTGTGCCACCGACGTCAAGGTCAAGGGTGGCGTGCCTGCACCGTTGAGCGAGCAACTGCCCTTCCATGTGCAACTGGTGCTGGACGACGCCTTCAGGAGCTATCAGTACATCGACGACCCCGAGCGCGGCAAGAAAGTCACCTTTGCCGTGGGTGAGGCGCAGACCGACATGTTTCGCGTCATCGCCGCGGGCATGTTCCGCCAGGTGACGGAAACCGCTGTACAGGCGCCCGGCGTCGGCGATCTCATCCTCTACCCCCGTGTCGAGGAAATCCAGCTCGCCACGCCCTTCGAAAACAAGCTCAAGGTGTTCGAAGTCTGGATCCGTTATAACCTTCGGGTATTTGATGGCAGCGGCGCGCCCCTGGCAGACTGGATCATGACGTCGTACGGCAAGACGCCGACGCGTTTTCTCAGCTCCGATGAGGACGCCCTCAACCAGGCCGCCACGGTGGCCTTGCGGGATGCCGGCGCGCGCCTCACACTGGAACTTACCCGGGTGCCGGAAATTCGCCAGTGGCTGGCCGAAAACAACAGGTAAACGCCATGACATTCAAGGGACTCCTTTCCAGCGTGCTGATCGCGAGCAGCCTGATGCTGGCGGGCGGTTGCACCACCACCACGGTCAACGAGCACCGTGAGTCGGATGCGGTACTGAGTGTCGGCGGCAGCGAAACCTTCGTGTTGCTCGGCCGCCGCCACGCCGGTCACTACGAGGCGGAGCCGGAATTCATCCGCTGCATCGGCAGCAAGATGGGGGCGGGCAACAAGCTCAAGGTGCTCGATGAGCAGGAATTCATCGATGGCCTGTACCCCTGGTTCGAACCGCGCACCGCGCCCCTCAACCTCAAGCGCCTGAGCCACATGCTCCACGATCCCCTGGTCACCTCGCGCATGAAGGCGCTGGGGGTGCGCTACATGATCTGGGTGGACGGCAACACCGAAACCACCGACAAGAGCGGCTCGGTGAGCTGTGCAATCGGCCCCGGCGGTGGCGGCTGCTTCGGCTTTTCCACCTGGGACAAGGAATCGAGCTACGAAGCCGTGATCTGGGATCTCAAGGATTTCACCGACAAGGGCCGGGTGCGGGTCGAAGCCAAGGGCTCGTCCTACATGGTCGCCGTGGGCGCGCCCATTCCCTTCATCGCACGGGTACAGGGCGAAGCCTGCGACGGCCTGGGGAGTCAACTGCGGGAATTTTTCAGTGCGGAGGGCTGAGGCCTGCCATGCCTTTTCGCACGTCACGGCGTAGGGGCAATTCATGAATCGCCCCTACATTTCGACAGGAACCGGAGTGTAAAAAAGAGATGATTGACATGCGCAACACCATTCCGTTCTTCCTGCTGCTGGCGGCTCTGGCCGTCAGCCCGGTGCTGGCCGGTTCCGCCAAGGAAGACCAGATCGGCAAGGAGATCTACGATCAGATCACCGCGCAGATGCCGATCTACAACGATCCCGCCTTCAATGATTACGTCAATGCCGTGGGCCAGAAACTCGCCGCCCACTCCGACCGTCCGGATATCAAATACACCTTCACGGTGCTCGACAGCCCGGATATCAACGCCTTCGCCACCCCCGGCGGCTACGTCTACATCAACCGCGGGTTGGTCACCTACATGAAATCCGAAGCCCAGCTCGCCGCCGTGCTGGCCCACGAGATCGCCCACATCACGGCGCGCCACTCGGCCCGCCAGCAGCGCGCCCAGACCACCACCAACGTGGCCGCAACCGTGCTGGCCATTCTCTCGCGCAGCGGCGATGTCGGCGAGGCCACGGCGCTGTGGGGCACGGCGGCGGTGCGCGGCTACGGCCGCGACATGGAACTGGAAGCGGACAGCCTCGGCGCCGGGTTCATGGCGGCGGCGGGCTACGACCGCAACGCCGTCATCGAAGTGCTGTCCCTGCTCAAGGACAACGAGCGTTTCGAGAAGCGCCGCGCCCGCGAAACCGGGCGCGAAGCGCGCACCTACCACGGCCTGTTCGCCACCCACCCGCGCAGCGACACGCGTCTGCAGGAAGTGGTGAAAGACGCCGGCAGTGGCGAAGGCGGCGACATGGGCGAGCTGCCTTTTCGCCTCGCCACCGACAAGCTGGTGTGGGGGCAGAATTTCCAGGCCAGCCAGGCGCGCGACAATCGCTACCTGGATGAACAGCGCATGTTTCGCTTCGATTACCCTGAAGGCTGGACCTTCGCGGCCAGCGCCAATGGTGGCGCCGAAGGCGCGGCGCCAGAGGGCCAGGGCCGCCTGACGGTGACGTTGGTCAATCGCACCAACGAGGCCCCGGCGCAATTCATCAAGAATCGCCTCGGCATTCACCCGCTGCGCAAGTCCGAGAGCTTCAACCAGTTCGGCATGCCCGGTCACACCGGTGTCATGGACGGTGAACAGGGCGGCGACGCGCGCCTGGCGGTGATTTACTACGGGCGCGCGGCCGTGGTGTTTCGCGGACAGGCGGCACCGGATGCCGATGCCAAGGCGATGGACGACGCCATGCTCGGCATCATTCGCAGTTTCGCACCGCTGTCGCCGCGCCAGCTCGGCAACCGCGAGCCGCAGCGTATTCACTATGTCAAGGCCACCAACGACACCACCTTCGCGGCGCTGGCCAACCATTTGCGCCTGGGCAACTACGGCGAGGAAAAGCTGCGCCTCATCAACGGCTACTACCCCCGCGGCGAACCCGCCCCCGGGGAGTGGATCAAGATTATTCGCTGACGGGGAGAGTTTTCAGTTCACAGTTGACAGTTCACAGTTGACAGTTATCAGGGGGGTGCCACGCTCATCCTGTGAACTGTGAACTGTGAACTGTGAACTGTGAACTGTGAACTGTGAACTG
>CAYXXZ010000098.1:0-10107 GCA_964469165.1 uncultured Porticoccaceae bacterium | reverse complement strand
TGAAGTCCGGAAAAGCCCTGTTCTCATAGAGAGGCAGGGCTTTTTCATGTCCGGATGACTCCGGATTGATCGTGTTAGAACAAGTTGTTTTGGGGTCATCGTTTGGGGCCTTGGATGGTACTATGGCCCCAAAACTTTCATTGATGGCCCCATGCCCCGCACTTTCTCTTATTCCTTGCGCGTCGCTGCAATTGAGGCAGCCAAACCCAAAGACAAAATCTACGCCTTGACGGATGGTGGAGGGCTGCATATTGATGTCTTGCCCACCGGCACCAAGGTCTGGCGCTATAAGTATCGGTTTGCGGGACGGCGCGACAAGATCACGATTGGCAGGTATCCGGCAATCTCGCTGAAGCAGGCACGGATGATTCATGAAGCTCTCCAGGAAGCGGTTCAGAGGGGGGAGGATCCAAAAACAATCCAGCTTGAGGGTTTCACCGGAACGCGTGTCAAACCGACGGGCCCGACATTTGAAACATATGCGCGTCAGTGGGTGGAGGATACGCTCTACTACCGTTCAGCAGCGTACCGGGCGCAGCAGCTGCGGTGGCTTGAATCTTACGTATTCCCGGTGATTGGCGGTCAGCCGTTAACGTCTGTAGCGCCTGGCGACGTGCTGGGTATCCTGGATTCCCTGCGCGGTACGCCCACGACTGCGGAGGGTGTGAGATCCTTGATTCAGCGGGTCTACAACTATGCGATTCGCAACCTGCAAGCAGATTCCAACCCGGCGCTGATGGTGCGTGGTGCGGTGTCTGTTCCCAAGAAAACGCATCATCGGCATTTGTTGGAACCTGAACTTGCAAACTTCTGGCGTCTGATCCCTCGTCAGGGGGCGCATTTCACCACCCAGGCAGCAACTCAATTGCTTGTCTACACCATGGTTCGCAAGAGCGAGCTGATTCGCAGTCGTTGGAATGAGTACGATCTGGATTCCGGCCTCTGGGACATACCAGCGGAACGCATGAAGATGCGCAAGCGCCACCGGGTATACCTGCCGCGTCAGGCCGTTGATTTGTTGAAGCGCTTGAAAACTATGACCGGCCATCAGGATTACGTATTCCCGTCCATCTATGCGGGGACCGGCCGCGTAGCGCCGATGGGTGAAGCCAGTCTGAATCATTTTTTCAAACGGATGGATTTCGGTGTTCCTGATTTTTCGCCACACGGCATCCGGGGGACAACTGCCACACTGTTGCGTGAACATGGGATTCGTTCTGAGGTGGTGGAATTGCTTTTATCCCACGCTCCAAGGGGGCAGGTCGAGACCGCCTACAATCATGCGGAACTGGCAGGAGAGCGCAAGGAGGCATTGCAGTTCTTGGCGGATTATCTGGACAAGCTGATTCAGAGCCCCGAATGATTCTTGGCGAGGGCTTGAATGTCTGAAAGACGCCAAACTACCGTCCGTCCGCCGATACGGGTTCCGGGGGGTACGATCCCCAGCTTGACCCACTCATACCAAGTAGATCGGCTAATAGGGAGGATGCCTGGGCGGCCGGTTTTTGGGTCCCGGCAGATTTCGGGAACGCGCACCAGTGTGTCTGCTGCATAGCCAAAGCCAGGCGGTCGAATAGATTGAGAATTTGTCATGGTCAATCCGTAGGTAAGGGTTGATGCTTTTGATGAGTTGTATATCGTTGCCTAACTGATAATCGCCCTGTTGCGCTCTATGAGTGCGTAGAGGCTGGCAGCAGTAATGCCGCTGGAGCGCTTGCCGATTTTGACGAGTTCCAGCTCGCCTTCATTCACCAAGCGGTAAATTGTCGACCTCGAAACGCCGAGCTTGGCCTCAGCAGTAGGGATGCGGTACAGCAGGGCTTGTTCCTGCGTGTTGGGGGGATGTAGTCGGGCTGCTGAGTGGCCAAGAGTCTGCGCTGCGGCCTGTTGTTCCTTCATTTCTTCCTCCTTTAACCTTGGAAAGCACCCTGGGGTTGAATTCTCAGGATGCTTTCCAAAGCCGGCGCTGCTTGCGCCGTCGTGAGCAGCCCGCCAAGATGCCGCGATGGGGGCTGGTTGCTTTGATCATTCCCGGCAGCGCCCGACGCTGGACCCGCTGTTGCGGTTCGTCGGGTTGCTGGGAACTGCAGTCTTTGCTGCTGTCATTGACGAATTACGCGCCATCCGTCAAATGTGGCCTGCCTTCGGCAGCACCGGCGTCCGTTGATACGGAACGTCATCCACGCCTCCGGTTAACGCCAGTCGCTACCGGCCCGGACGAGGGATGATTTTTCACCTGCTTTACTCCTACCCAGGTGCATGTCGCCCCGCATGATGCTGGCGACACGGGTAGCCGTGCACTCGCACCGCTCGGAGTCGAGCAGGGCACGGTATTTATCGGTGTTGTGTTGTTAAAGAGCAGGCTTGGTGTAATCATTACGCATCTACTTGTTTGCGTCAATACAAAAGTAATACTAAAAAGTCATATGATGGATGCGAAATGATCACTTATCCATTGAGGCTGAGTCGAATTGACGCACAGGGAACCGTCTTGATTCACCGATTCATGATCAATTGCTTGTTAGATAATTGTGGTTTTTATGCTGGCGACAGGGCGGAAAAAGCGGAGATCCCGTTTCTCATCAATCGGTGCCCTCTGGATGGCTGTCGTTCTTCGCCTGCTTGGTCAGCTTCATCTGGATGTAGTCGCTGATGTCTTCCAGTACCTGCGCGGGCAGCGCCGCCACGGTCTCTCTAGGAATTTCAGGCCAAGGCCACTCGGCCTCGAACATTTCACCTTCGCCTGTGACAAGCCATTCCGCACGTACGCGGAGGGCTGCTGCAATCCAGACAATGTGACGAGAGGATTCGCTGCGCCCATTTTCTATGTGCGCAATCGCTCCCTGGCTCAGAGGAGTCTGAACCAAATTAGCCAAGGCTTCTTGGGTCAAGCCTCGTTCGGTGCGTGCGATGCGCAGGCGCTCGCCGATGCTGCTCATGGTGTACAGGTATGAGTGTTGTTAGTAGTTTGATACATTATGACAGAAACTTGGTGCAAGACATGACGGCAAATAAAAATATATAACTATTAAATTGGAAGGGCCGAAGGTGGATTTGAACACAATGATGAATCATTGTGGCACTTAAAGATATGGTGTGAGATGCAAAGATTGTAAGGAACTAGGTAGGAGGGGGGTATCGGCCAGCTTGACTCATCCCCAGGCGGTAGTCATCAAGGTGACAAGGTCTCGCTGCGACAACACTTCAGTGAATTCTCGCCAATCTTTTTCCGGCGGCGTCATTGTGCCCGTATAGCGCAAATCGAAGCCTGTGGCGGTCTTCTGGGCATTGATGTAGTCATCCAGCTTTTCGCCAAGAGTTTCGATGTCGTCAATCCACTCGTCTTTAATGGTGTCCGGGAGTGATCCAAAGAGGTCATAGCGGTTCTTCATGCGTTCGGACAGACGTTCGTAAATTTTCTCGTCCACCGTCTGCTCGAATACAAGATTGAGCATATCCACGGTTGACCGCCGCTGACCGAAGCGTTTGATGCGTCCGATACGTTGTTCCAGGCGTGTTGGATTCCACGGCAAATCGACATTTATGAGGGTGCCCAGGGTCTGCAAATTCAAACCTTCACAAGCGGCGTCGGTTGCAACCATAACGCGAATCTGGTGTTCGGCCACCATACGTTTGAGTGTTTCGCGCTCAGCCTTCACACTGTCGCCGCGCTGGTAAAGGCGGCTGCGGTCTGCCCCTGCATATAGGCCGATGGCTTCTTCTGGGTAGCGGGCGGCCAATGTATCAGCGACCCACTTCGCCGTATCGTAATACTGGCTAAAGATGATGACGCCCCAGTCCAACCACTTTTCTCGTTCGAGAAAATGGACAATGGCCTCCATCTTGGGATCGGAGCTCATTCGTTCCAACCGGGTAATCAGGCGTTGCAGAACTTCGCGCTCCTCACCAGTTTCGATTTGAACGTCAGCTTCCTGGTCCTCGTCTTCCTGGTGAACGGTCTCCCCTTGCAACAAACGTCGTGCCGTTTCCAGGCCCGCGTGAATGCTGGAACAGATACGCTGCTCCATCAGGTTCTTCATAAAGCCGCTACCCCTGCCGCGCTTGGCGAGCGCTTTCCCGAAGGCGCGGGCCTCGTCATAAGCTTGTCGGAAGTCTTCTGAGGTACGTAGCGCCTTACCTTCGAATAGCGCATCGAAGGCTTGTTGTTCGGTTGCCCGAGAGCGTTCTGGATGGACGTCCACGCCCACGCGGTCTAGCAAGCCAGCATCTTCAAGCTGCTGGCGCTTGCGTAGTACGACATGGCGCACCAGCGGGTTCTCCCGTTGCAGAAGCGTGGCGCCAGCAATGCGACGTTCCAGTTCTTCTTCCAGAATTTCCCGTGTTTCTTCTGTGAGATCAGCCAGGGGACGTGTGGTCTGCCATTCGCCGTTTTGTAATCCAAGGTCTTGCCGGATTGCGGAGAACAAGCGGCGCGCGCGTGGCTCTGTCGTGGACTCCATGCGGGGCAAGGGCGAACGCAGCAGTTCCCACGCGTGGGAAAGCGTTTCTACTTGCACGCGACCAGCGAGAATATCGAGTATTTTTTCGGGTTTGTGCCAAGGAGCCAGATCGTTCCCGAGTACGAAGCGGCCAGGGCCTTTATGCAGGATACTTAGCAAATCCCATAGATCGCTTGGATTCGTCTGGATAGGTGTCGCGGTGCCCAACATGACATGGTCGGCACGGGCGGCGATCTCGCGCATGAAGGCCAACAATTCATTGGGGGTGCCCGCTTCCCGGCCAAAGCCCTGGCGGGTTCTTGCTTTATGGGCTTCGTCCAAAATGACCACGCCAAATCGCATTCCCAAAAGGTGCTGCTTTTCAAGCGACTCGCGCATCATCAATCCGGTGGACACGATGCCGATTCGTAGCGGGCAGTTGGCAATCTGTTCCCGGCCAGCAGGAGATAAGGCACGCTCATCGGTGTCCAGCCAAACCTTGCCTAAGGTATCCCAGCGAGCTGTCGGAATCCCCAGTTTGTCCAACATCTCGGTCTGCCATTGTTCGGTCAGAGTTGCCGGTGCGAAAATCACGACAGGACGACGCAGGCCGTTCTCTTTGTCGGATAACAGGCAGAGCGTCAGGGCGGCCGTAGCGAGCGACAGCGTTTTGCCCAGACCGACTTCGTCGGCTAGCAGCAGGCGCACAGTGCCATACAAACGCTGGTGCCGCAGGCATTCAGTCAGGAAGCCTTGTTGCCACGGTTGAAGTTGTTGCCCTTCACGGTATAACGGTGACTCAATGAGCGCGGCAGGTGCGATGCTTTCATCATCATCGAGCTCCGTGAACTCTATTTCCCGTCGGTAGCTGCGTCGGTGGACTTCGCGGATTACCGCACGCGGTAAGGGCTTGGCGGCATTCCAGAGGAAATCAAATTCTTCCTCGATCCAGGCTACGCCCTCGTGTGAATCGTCTTCCCACAGTATTTCGTAGTGGCGTTGCCAACCGCTACGCGTTTCGTTCATCGAGCCGATGAAGCCTAGCCTGCGACCATCGGCCAAGGTAATCACACCCGCTTTGCCATGGACAAAGCCACAAACATCGTCCGGAGCAATCCGAACGGCTTGTCCATGCTTGGCAAGAAAGGAATCCAACCGCCGGTAGCGTTCGCGGTTCAACAGGGCTTCAGCTTCAAGGCCATGTTCGTTCCAGCGGCCCAGCATCTTGCTTTCACGTAGCTGAGCCACCCGCAGATCGTCGGGGTGGATGTCCACGTTACAGACGATTTGCACCTCGGGAATGTGCTCCAACGCTTCCCCAGCCACTTCAAACAAAGAACTGGTGAAGTAGCCAGCGATACGTTTGTAGCTTCGAGCGCCGACCAGATGCTGCATCAGAAAGCTGGCATCCAATGGATGAGCACGCGAGGAAAAGCGACGGATGCTCATGACTGTCAGTCCTTACTCACCAAAGCGGAGATTCTTCAGGCGGGCACCAAGCACTTCAGCGGCGCTGCGAGTTTCCGATTCGTGTGATTTCTGCTCGATGAAAGCCAGCATATCCACCAGTACGGAACGGGCTTCCAGGAAATCTGGCATCTCGTTGCGCATCTGTTCAACGATGACCTGGGGTTCCGTATCTTTGCGTAGTTGCTGCAAGGCAATGAACAGCCTGCCGAAGTTGGTTGCCCCGATTTCTGTGCTGTCGGTCAGGTCGCGGGAGGCATATTCGCTCACGCGTTTGAGGCGAGCGTGATTGGGGCGCATATCGCCCATGACACGGGTATAGTCCTCGACGTGAAAGGCTTTGGCGAAGTTCTGGTAGTTGTCGAGTTTGGATGAGCCGGTGGTTTCCATGTCGAGCATGCGCAGCATGAAGCGTTCGATGCCAGAGAGCTTCGCCCAGGTATCGGCGGCCAATCCTTCCGGCACCAGTAAGTTGGATGCTGTTTCGGCGGCTTGCTGCACCATTTCGTCCACGACAGTTATTTCGCCACGCGCGCGAGGGCGCAGCGCAAAGCTGGTGACGTTTTCTCCGCCGATATGGGTGTATGCAGTCAGCACTTTCAAGGCGGCAGCGTAACCGGCCATTTGCAGATCGGAATCGTTGAATACTGGCTCGCCGTGGTTCGCCTTGACGGTATCGTTTAGGTGCAGCATGGACTCGATCTGACGAACGACCTCCTGTCGAACTGCGGGTAACAGACGCTGCTTGAAGCCAGCGCGTTCGCCTGCGGGGCGTTTCTTGAGCATCAGGATGACGGTACCCTGAACATAACCCCCTTTTTTGAGTTCAGAAGTTGTTTCCGTGGCGATGTACCAGGCAGCTACCACTTGTAACCCTGCTGCCCAGAAAATTCCGATCAGATCACTCCAAACGCCGGTATTCTGATGCGTAAACATTACGCATTGCATGCCGTTGTCAGGCATGTGG
Source organism: uncultured Porticoccaceae bacterium (assembly GCA_964469165.1). GTDB lineage: Bacteria > Pseudomonadota > Gammaproteobacteria > Pseudomonadales > Porticoccaceae > CAYXXZ01. The sequence continues at coordinate 3,234 of CAYXXZ010000098.1, read as the reverse complement.
TCGGCCATTGCCTTGTAGGCAGCGACCATGCCTCTTCGGAAGTCTTCGCCCGAGCCTTTTACTGCTAATGCTCGTCGCGAATCCCATACCCATTTGTCGAAGGGCTCGGGCGGGTTCTTCCGCAGCCAAGCAATGAAGAACTCCGCAATCTCGTGATAGTTCACCGCGTCGGCATAGGGCGGGTCGGTGATCCATAATTCGGCGTCATGCTGGAGATCTGATGCTTCCTTGTTCCTAACAGTCAGGTCACCAGCAACACTGCTCGATGCATCAGTCAGAAATAGGTAATTCTGCCCGGTGACGAATGAGCGGACACCATAGAAATAGTTGGTGTTGTAGGCTTGGTTATAGAATGTTTGTGTAATCGACTCACGTGCGGCCCCAGTACCGTAGCGACATAGCTTACTCGACCAGTCCAGCATTTTGGCCAATGACAGGTACAGGGCTGGTTGAACGTTAACTGGCATTCGCTTGATTTGCTCATGCACCAGAGCGGCCACCAGAATTTGGCGCGGGCTGAACAGGTGATGCCAGTGCGTCCAACCGCGCGTTCGAATCGGCTCGCCAGTTTTTTCGCCCGGTTCAATTGTCATGTCTGGGACCAAACCCTTCTTCTGCCAACTGCTCAAGTGTTCAGCGACCAGTTGCTCTACACGTAGCTCGCGTTCGAGGTCGGCAGCGGTTGGAGCGGCGAACCATGTGTCCTGACGGCCTGTATTTAGCGTTTCCTCGCTGATCCACTGGATCGCGTACAGGCGCTCCTGAAAGATGTCGTTCGGGTTCGGCTTAAAATCCGATTTTTCCCATTTACGCAGGCGGTTACCCGTCACCCCATCAGCCTGCCGAAAGTCACCGCGCAGAGTTTTTATGGGTGTGCGGTAGATTCTTCCGTCCAGTGCATAAACCATATCGCCGTCTTGTATCGTACCTTTTTCGGCGGCGCTCATTTCTGCTTTGGAGGCTGCAGAGATGATTTCGATATCGAAGCGCTTGCTTTTCGGGTTGGGCTTCAAACGAGCAATAGCATTGCGCGTCTTGGAGACTGTCCAAGTCGGGGATAACGGCACCATCCAACCAGTTTCTGGGCAACGTGCTTCGAGGCACCAAAGATACGCCTTGGCACGATTACCATTGGCATCATGTTCGATGCCGAGTTCGATAATGCGTTGATTGACGGCCTTTGCCAAAATGGATTGGGCCTGCGAAATCTCCTCGCGCGTGCTTTTGGCCGCACCGATAATTTCTGCACTGCCCCAGGTCAACATGCAAGCGATGGGGTTGAGGTCGGATGCATATGCGTCGCAACCGACGCGTGCGGCCTCAAACGGAATGGAGCCGCCGCCACAAAAGGTGTCGCCGACGCGTGGGCGATGGCCGTAGCGCAGGATGCCTAGTTGCTCCACGAGCTCGGGAAGGGATCGTACGTTCACGCCTAAATGAGCGTAGTGACGATTAACTTCCACCCAAACTGGGGCGTACAGCCATTCCTGATCCAACTCCTCCGGGCGCTTGCCCAGACTGGCCTTTTCTTCATAGCTGGCACAGGTAGCCAGCAACTTGCGATAAATTACTAGCTTGTCGTCGTCGCTCACGTTGCGCTGCCAGCGAAGAGAGATGCCCTCTGCATTTACGTCAAGCGGGAAACGCATCCAGCGAACGTCCCCACCTGTTACGTCACCTCGCCTGATCGTGGCCTTGAAATAATGCCACGGTTCATCGAGCTGGATACGCGCGGCAATCTCGGCTGGAGATATTGCTTTGCCGATCAGCGCACGGCGAGCCAAGCTCTCGTCGTCGAAGCCCATCAACTTCTCGAAAATCGCAAGGTCGGCTTCGGGATTGTCCGTTGTGGGGAGCAGACTTCCCAAAACGATAGCACGCACCAAAATTAGCGGTTTGCGCCCTTTCCAATACGAGCCCAAGCCAGTCAAGGTTTGGCTTTGTACCGAAGTCCGCTCCTGCTGCGCTTCGAACGATATCTTCTGCGCCGGAAACACCGTTTCGATCAGCGCCGGTGCGTCTTTCAGGGCGAGCGGCGTGAGCGCTGCGGTATTTGTCTTTGCATGCATTGCGTGTACTTCTTCTTAATGAGCGGCGGTTAAGGTTTCTGAGATAAGCCAACCCTGTGAACGCAAGCGTTCTTCGGCGATGGCCAACTGGCGCGGCGTGAATTGCCGTTTGCGGGCATTCCAGCCATAGACCTGGCGCTCCAGGTTGTTTTGTCCTGGTGCGGTTTCACGGGTGAGTACCCAATGCACCGTAGCCAGCAGCTCCAGTCCATACGGCGATTCAAAGCCCTCAACCAGTTTGGTCACACGGTCGAAGTGTGCCCGGCTTTGTGTGTGCTGATCCAGAAAGGCTTTGGCGTCTTCTACCGCGCCAGGAACCAACGAGAGGGGTTTGTCAGGCGCGTCGCCGCCGTCGGCATAACCGGAGATCAGATGGCCTTCGACGGCCTTCAATACATGGCGCAGGTTTTCTGCGTATGGGCCGTAATGATGCTTAACGTACTTGAGTCGCAATGGCTCACCGGCCTCTTGCATGAAGTACATCAACTTGTGGACTTCGAGCAGTGAGACAAAGGGGTCAAGCAGGCCGCCCAGGTAGCGTTGCATGAGTTCGACCAAAGCTGCACGTCCGGCCGTCATTTTGGGAACATCGCGTACATGCGCCATTTTTTCAGTGGCAGGGGCGCCGCTGGGCTCGAAAACAAGCACTTGGACATCGTCCAAGTCTGCAAGGGCATGTTCAATGCGCTGGCGTACCTGCTGCCAATCCAGACCGCCCAGACCGGCTCCCAATGGAGGTACGGCGATAGAGCGAATGCCAAGAGTGCGGATGACATTGACGAGATCGACCAGGCCCGCTTCGATGTCTTCCATGCGGCTCTTGCCGCGCCAATGGCGCTTGGTCGGGAAGTTGATAATGAAACGAGGTGGTGTGAGCTGGCCGGTTTCATAGACGAACATGCGGCCTGGCTGCACGGCTTTAGTTTTGCAGGCGGCCTCGTAAGCCTTGAAGTTGTCAGGGAAGACATTCTTGAACTGCAAGGCGATGCCGCGACCCATGACGCCAACACAGTTGACGGTGTTGACCAGTGCGTCAGCTTCACATTTGAGGATGTCACCCGTGGTGTATTCAATCATGGCTATGTTCCTCTTTCAGTAATACCAGTCCGGCAGGATTTCTACCGCAGGGCGGTGTCCGTGGGCCGGAAGGGCGTTAATAACTTGA
>CAYXXZ010000097.1:0-10327 GCA_964469165.1 uncultured Porticoccaceae bacterium | reverse complement strand
GTTGTCAGTTGTCAGTTGTCAGTTGTCAGTTGTCAGTTGTCAGTGAGGATGACACCCCACTGATAACTGTCAACTGTAAACTGTGAACTACTTACCAATCAGATCGAGCGCGCAACGATCAAGCGCATGATCTCCGCCGTGCCGGCGAAAATCCGGTGCAGGCGCGCGCCCGTATACAGGCGGGAGACGTGGTATTCATCCATGTAGCCGGCGCCGCCGTGCAACTGTACGCACTGGTCGATCACGCGGCCTTCCATTTCCGGCACCCACATCTTGCACATGGCGCACTTGAGCATGTCCAGCTTGCCGTTGGCCTGGTAATCGCGGATCACGTCGTCAAGGAACGCGCGGCCCACCGCCAGTTCGGTTTTGATTTCCGCCAGCTTGAACTGGGTATTCTGGAAATCGAAGATGGTCTGGCCGAACGCCTTGCGGTTCTTCACGAAAGTCACGGTTTCGTCGAAGGCGCGGGTCGCGGCGCCATGGGCGATCAACGGCCATACGATGCGGTCGGAATTCACACCACCGAGCATGATGTTCATGCCCTTGCCTTCCTCGCCCATCAGGTTGGAAACCGGCACCCGCACGTTTTCCATGGAAATCTCACCGGTATCGGCCGCGCTCATGCCCATCTTGCGCAGCTTGCGGCCCCGGCTCACGCCCGGGCGGTCCATCTCCACGATGATGCAGGAAACACCCTTGCCGCCCAGTTCCGGCTTGGTTTTGCAGGCGAAGATCACAACATCCGCGGTATTGGCGTTGCCGATGAAAGTCTTGGCACCGTTGATCACGAACTCATCGCCGTCGCGGATCGCGGTGGAGCGCATGCCCGCCACGTCGCTGCCGCTGTCGGGCTCGGTGATGGCAAAGGCAAAGCGCACTTCGCCGGTGACCATCTTCGGCAGCCACTTCCGGCGCTGCTCTTCATTGGCGTTGTGATACAGAATGTGGCTGATGTTGTCGCCGATGAAGGATGAGCCGATGCTTGCGCCGGCAGGGCTGTAGCCCAACTCCTCCGCAATCACCAGGCGGTGGAGAAAGTCGCCGCCGGGGCCGCCGTACTCTTCGGGAATATCCACGCCCAGAACACCGGCAGCGCCAGCCTTGCGATAGAAGTCGCGGGGGATTTCGTGCTTTTCGTTCCACTCTTCCAGATAGGGCTCGGCCTCGGTCTGCAGGAAGCGGCGGAAGGTTTCGCGGAAGATATCGTGTTCGGTGCTGTAGATACCGGGAGATATGGGATAAGTCATTGTTTGCTCTTCATCGTCTGTCGTTGTCGATATCTCCCGCCGCCGAAGACGACGGGAGATAGATAATGGTTGCTCAGATGGTGCGCGCGATAAGGAGGCGCATGATTTCGGACGTACCCGCAAAAATCCGGTGCAGGCGCGCCGCGGTGTAGAACTTGGAGACGTTGTATTCATCCATGTAACCGGCACCGCCATGCAACTGTACGCACTGGTCGATGACCCGCCCTTCCATTTCGCAACCCCAGAGCTTGGCCATGGCGCACAGCTGCATATCCAGCTTGCCGTTTTCCTTGTAGTTGCGGATGACGGTATCGATGAAGGCGCGGCCCACCGCCAGCTCGGTCTTGATTTCCGCCAGTTTGAACTGGGTATTCTGGAAATCGAAGATGGTCTGGCCGAACGCCTTGCGGTTCTTGACGAAGTCGACGGTTTCCTCGAAAGCGCGGGTTCCCGCCGCGTGACCGATGATGGGCCACATGATGCGGTCCATGTTGACGCCGCCCATCATGATCTTCATGCCGCCGCCCTCTTCGCCCATGAGGTTGGAAACCGGCACGCGCACGTTCTCGAAGAAGATTTCACCGGTCATGGAGGCGTTGCAGCCCATTTTCTTGAGGCGGCGGCCACGGCGGAAGCCGGGCGTGTCGCCTTCCACGATGATCACGGAAATGCCCTTCGAACCCTTGCTCGGATCGGTCTTGCAACCAACCATGAAGAAGTCGGCATCCACGGAGTTGGAAATGTAGGTCTTGGAACCGTTGATCACGTATTCGTCGCCGTCCCGCACTGCGGTGGTGCGGGTTGCGGACACATCACTGCCGCTATCGGGTTCGGTGATGGCGAGCGCACCGCGATATTCCCCCTTCACCATGCCGGGCAGCCAGCGTGCACACTGCTCCTTGGTACCGCAGCGGTGGAGAATCTCACCGACGCCGTCGCCGATGAACGCGGGCCCGACAGTCGCACCGGCCGGGCTGTAGCCCAGTTCCTCGGCGATCACCAGGCGGAACAGGAAGTCGCCACCGGGACCGCCGTATTCCTCGGGGATATCCACGCCCAGAACACCGGCGGCGCCGGCCTTCTTCCAGAATTCCTTGGGAATGCCGTGGTTCTCGGTCCACTCTTCGAGGTTGGGTTCCACTTCCTCGAGAAGGAAACGGCGGAAGGTTTCACGGAAAATTTCGTGTTCGGTATTGTAAAGCCCTGGAGTCGTTTGGTATGGCATTGATACTGTCTCTTGTGATTGTCAGTGGAAAGCAAATCGGTCTAAGACTAAACGGCATCGTCTATGGAGTCAAAGAGAAATGCGACCAGAAGTCAATTATAGCGAAGCCCTCTCAGGACCGGCCACACCCCTCGTCAGGAAAACCCGATTCGGCAGGGAGAACCATCCTGAAAATGTGGTTTTATCAGTTGATAACGGCTATGATTCAAAGGCCCTATATCAAGTAGTAGTATTAAACAGTAGTCGGACATTCAGGCGACAGTCCTGTGAGACGAGGCGAGCTGTAAGCCATAAGCTTTGAGCAGGCGTTCTGGAAGAACGGAGCTCTGTCAGAGTTCAACTCATAGCTTATAGCTGAACTGCAGCGCGCAGCCCAAACTCCGACTTATAAGCAATAAGGCCATCTCGGCCCCAGGACCGCCACATTGGCGGGAATTTAAACAGGATAGGAGATAACGACATGAACGCTCCCGCGAGTAAGGATCTGCCTGCCGGCCCCTATATCCAGGTGGACAGGACCAGAGGCCGCTTTCTGGTCGACAAGCGCGCCTTCATGGACCAGGCCGTTTTCGAAAGGGAAAGAAACTTCATTTTCAACCGCTGCTGGCTGTATGTCGGCCACGAGTCGGAAGTGCGTGAACCCGGCACTTTTCTCACCCGTCAGGTTGGCGGTTACAACATCATTTTCAACAAGGATCGCAACGGCAAGGTCAATGCCTTTCACAACCTCTGCACCCACAGAGGCACGCTGCTGACCACCGAAACCTGCGGCAAGGCGCGCGTATTCACCTGCCCGTACCACGGCTGGGTATTTGGCGATACCGGCGAATTGCTGAACCAGAATACCACCTACGGCTATGGTCCCGATTTCAACGAAGGCGGTTTTTACAATCTGCACGCTGTCGCGCGCCTCGAACAGTACCGCGGCTTTTATTTCCTCAACATGAATCCCCGCGCCATCAGCCTGGAAAAATACCTGGCGGATACCAAGGAGTGGATCGATCTCATCGTCGATCCCCACGAGCAGGGCCTGGAAGTCACACCTGGCGCGCAGGAATTCCATGCGCCGTGCAACTGGAAGTCCATCAGCGAAAACCAGATCGACTCGTACCACGGTATTTCCCTGCACTCCAGCTACTTCCAGTACGCCCGCAAGCGGGCCGCGGAGAGCGCCGAACAACAGGCATCCACCTACGTGGGCAAGGCGTACGGCTTTGGCAACGGCCATGCCGGGTTCGAAACCACGGTGCGCTCCGGCAAGCCCTCGGCGGACTGGATTCCCGCCTTTGGTGAAGAGACGCGGCCACTGATCGAAGCCAAGCAGGCGGAACTCGTCAAGAAATGGGGCCCCGAACGGGGCATGCGGATGGCGACCAGCAACCGCAACATGTTGATTTTTCCCAACACCATCCTCAACGATGTGATGTCACTGTCCGTCCGCACATCCTATCCCCTGTCGCCCACCACCACGCTGTCCAACATCTGGAACCTGGCGCCGGTGGGAGAAGATCCCCTGGTGCGCAAGGTGAGACTGCAGAACCACCTGACCTTCGTGGGCCCCGGCGGCTTTGCCCATCCTGATGACTACGAGATGTTCGAGCGCCGCGCCATTGGCGATCAGCAGTCGCCGGCATTCATGCACGACTACTCCAAGGGCATGGTGCCCGGAGCCGATGAAGACCCGCTGTACGTGCGCGGCGATCATGCGGACGAGGGCCAGCAGCGTGCCTGGTGGACCCAGTGGGATCGCGTGCTGCGCGGTGAAGAGACCTTTGAGGAATAAGGCCGATAACAATGACATTGAAAGAATCTGTGGAGAAATTCCTGTTTGAAGAAGCCGACCTGCTCGATCGCTGGCAGTTGAACGACTGGGAGGCTTTGCTCACCGACGATGCCGAGTATCTGGTGCCCCCCATCGGTTTGAAGGACATCGAGGAAACATCGTACGACACCACCTTGTTCATCATCGCCGATGACAGGGCCATGTTGGGAGCGCGCGTGGAACGCATGAGCGGCAAGAACGCGTACTGCGAAAATCCACGCTCCAACATCCGCCATCTGGTGAGCAACGTGCGCGTCCTGGAGGAAAGCGGCGACACCCTGAGCGCTGTCGCCAACTTCTGTGTCTACCGGGTGCGCCGTTCACAGATCACCCAGTACATGGGGCAGTACCGCTACCTGCTCAAGCGCGACGGCGACAGCTTCAGGATCAGGCGCAAGACCGCCTATCTGGACCTCGACGCGCTGGCTGGCCAGGGAGGACTTGGTTTTATTTTGTGAGGAATGAGTTAACAGTTTTCAGTTGACAGTTATCAGTGGGGCGTCATCCTCACTGACAACTGACTTGAATGGCACTGACTTAAGCCCATGTGGATTTTGATTCATTGTCTACGTTTTTCCCGTTTTTATTCCATTCCCGCTGCTTTGGTGGGTGCCCGTGCTTGTCGTAGGTGATGGTGGTGGGGCTCACCGTAAGGCCGGACACCGCCGGGGGCGTCAGGGTCAGCATCTGGCCGTAGGCGTCGTAGGTGTAGGTGGTGGTCTTGCCGGCGTTGTCGGTGACCGAGACCAGGTTGTCGAGCTCGTCGCGCACTTCCACTTTCTGCTGGTTCTTGCCCGTGATGTCCACCCGCGAGGTGACGGTGAGGCCCCGGCTGGTGGGCCTACCGCCCCTAAATCATTAGACCTAAAAGGCAAAACGCAAGACTTAATCCCCGCCGCTTCATTAGCAGCTTAAAAGCTGGTTATTTTTTAATCCCTCCGTCCCCTTTTGTTGGAGTCGGGCGACCTCCAGGAAGCCCTCACCGCGGCGGCGGCCATCGGCGACGACCGCTTGCAACATCAGGCGCAAGGCACCGTGGTACCGGACAGCTTCACGCATGGCACTTCCGAGCAGCGCACAAGGTGGTTCAAGCGCGGCTTTCAATCGGGCAATCTGGGCAACTGCGATACCTTCGCCGCGCAACAGTTGTAAGCCTGCGCGGTCAGCTCTGAGCCTGCTCCATTCGCAACTTGATGGAAAGCACGATGAATTCCGCGGGCTGGGTCATTGCCACCATGACATTGACAACCATCAGGCCGCTGGCGACATCGGCGGCCGTCATCGTGCTTCCGGTGCCGATCAGCACGGCAAAGGCCTCTTTCGGCGTTGCTCCCATCAGCCCTCCGCGCCGCCAGATGCCTGTCAGAAAGTGCTCGATCTCATGCTTTACCAGGGTCCAGGTCTGCGCGTCATTGGGCCTGGATCTATGGCGCTGGCAGGCGCGGAGGATCGTGTTTTCGAACATGATGGCGGTTCGGCGCACAGAAACATATCGCCATTCATTGTCGTTGCCCGCCAGGGTGCGCGCGCCCCACACCAGCGTACCCTTGCCGGCGAACGTCCTTATGGCGTTGACGGCCTTGCTATCTTTCGGCGTGTTCAAATCCGCCTGTTGCTGATCGTTGATGGCGACAGCCGGCGATTCGACGCCGTGAAGCGCAATATTGGCGGGGGCCTTCCATACTCCCCTCTCACCATCCATCCGCGCATAAACGCCGGCCAATGCAGCGGCGGGTGGCAGCACAGCGAGCCGGGCCCGGCACGCCCTCAGCAGGGCCGCGTACAGGGGGCTTGTCGCGATGGCTTCGTCACTGAACCCGCCCTTGCCAAAAAGCGCATCGGCTTCGTCGAACAACGGCTTGCTGGACAAGCCGCCCCGCGCTCGCGGAAACCCGGTGGATTTTCGCGAGCGCGCACCGTCGAGCGTACGTTCCCTGTGCAGCAGGGTTGCGAGCGTATCGGGGTTGGCGATGTTGCGGTGGCCGATATCCGTCTCCGCCGCCAGCGTGGTGTTGAGCCAGGGGTAATAGACAGCGCCGTAACTCAGATAGGTATCACCGATGCCGGCGCGGAAGCGTTCGATACAGTCGCCGTCGGGATGGTTGCGATTCCTGTCCCCGCTCCTGATATCCAACAGCGCGAAACGACTTTTCGTTTCGCCACAATGCCGCAGACAGGCGCGCTGCACGGCTTGGCAAGCGGGGTCGTCCAACAATACCGCGTCGGGAATGATCACCATGGCCGGCTCCTGTTCACCGGCAAGGGCATCGAGCCCGCCGGTCAGCGCCTCGGCGCTGACATCCTCGTCGTAATTCCCCACCGAAACCACCTGGCAGGTGGAGCCGCCGTTGAGGAAAAACAGCTGTATTCCGTAATAGAGCAGATATCTGCCACCCGCTTTACCCTCGCTTTGGTGTACCCAGTAATCGCGCCCATCCAGCGAAAACGCCGGCTTCTCCCCCGCCGTCGAGGGTTTTTCTTCAATGCTGAAATGCGGTGTCGGCGCCGCGCCGAAAACCCTTTCAAATTCCGCCAGGGAGGAAATCAGCCAAGGCCTGTTGCACACGCTTCCGTCGACGTTATCCGCTTTTTGGGTGTAACCGATGAAGGCGGCAACAGCCGTATCTGCCTCAGTGATGGTATTGGCAACAACCGCGTATTCGGGCTTATAAACACCTGGGGGCTTGATTTCCGGCATTACTCATTACCCTCGATAAGAAAGGCATCCCGCCCATAAGAATGTCCCCGCAATGGTTGGCGATGATATGTCCCAGCCCTTAGAAAGGGGACGGAGGGATTATTTTCTGATCAATCTCTGTCATCGCTCTTCCTCGGTCTTCCTCTCTTCATGTGGCCAACTTTGATTCCATACTTTCTCTCAATTTGCTGGCAGAAGCGGTCGTCTCCCAATGGTTGGCTGTAATGAGCCGACTTTCGAATCGCGTGCAAATCCTCGTCGCTCAATTGATACTTAAAAAGCTCACGATAGGCGAATGCTCGCTCCTCTTTCTCCCTGCCAAGCCGTAAATACTCCTCATGGGGCGTCAGCCAGCTTGCATCACCCCACCCGTTAACACCGTAACTGGACCAGCGATACTCTTCGGGACGATTCACCATGCCAGCCCTGACGGGATTTAGTTCGATATATCGATAGCAGATCAATAGATAGTTTTCACTTTGAACCAAACTGGCTTTGTGTCTTCCTTCCCACAAGGTGCCTGTCCGCTTGTATTTCAAATTCATGTATTGGGCATAACGACTACCCACAACTTTTAGCGTATTTGACAACGACTCCATCCGCCCCGGAGTTGCCAGAAAATGAACATGGTTGGTCATCAGGCAGTAAGCATGGACATCAACACCATACCGACACGATACCTCACGCCATAACTCCAAGTAAAACTGGTAATTTTCTGGTTCGACAAAACAAACCTCCCGATTGTTTCCTCGCTGGACCACGTGATAGGGTTGGTGTGGGACATAATGTCTCGCTCGCCTTGGCATCGCAGCTCCCTTGCATTTGCCTCTGTCAGTAGATTTTACATAACTTTATTAGCCGCTCAAAAGCTGGTTGCTTTTTAATCCCTCCGTCCCCTTTTGCCGAGATCGGCTCCGGTGGGAAAGCGGTAGGTTTGGTGATTTACAGCCTACCACTGGGCCGGTCTTTTTTATAGCTATGTCAAAGACTTGTGCTTAACTAAGTGCCATTCGGGACGGAGGGATTATTTTTTAACCAATCTACAACTGGTTACTTTTTAATCCCTCCGTCCCCTTTTATCCGCGGGCGCCCGCGATCTGTTCCGTGGCCTGGGTGCTACGCCCGACACTGTCGTACACCAGCGTCTTGCTGTAGCTAAAGCTGGTTATTTTTTAATCCCTCCGTCCCCTTTTTCTTTTTTCCTTTTTCCCTTTAATCCCTCCGTCCCCTTTTGCCTCTTTAACCATATGATTTTATGGGGTTTCGACTTAAGTAAGTGCCATTCCCCTCCGTCCCCTTTTGCCTTGATATGACCCCCGCCACTTCTTGTTTTTTCTCACACCGTAATAAATGCGAATCCTATAATTGCGGAAATTATATAGCTTGAAAAATACGCAACAACTCCGCTTCTCGTCTTTCTCCACCCCTGTGGCACTTTAAATATGCTCCAAGCACTGACAAAGAACAATACGATATACACTACAAACCAATACTTGAATAAGTACAGCAAAAGAAAAGTAAAAAAAACAAAGCAGACTACAAACGTCAATAAATCTATATCTTCTTGGATTTTTTTCAATAAAATCATAAAATTTTCCTTAGCGCTCTGAGCCATATATAACACCAACGACAAAGTCATGGCCTTTTTCGAGCGCCGCTGCGCCGTCTCCGATTCCCGCTACTACTCCGACAGGCCTTGTGAGTGTACCTGTAATAAAACGCCCGACCAATTTCCCTATATTGTAGGGAGAGTAATTATTTAAATCCGTTGCACGGTTATACACGGACCTATTCACTTGACTTCTTACATTTTTATTAGTGACATAAACATTTAACGCTGAATCCATAGCCTTGGATTCATTATTCGCTTCAATAGTTCCTGTCCTCAACACCTGCTCACCAAAATTAACAAGGCCTGTTCCGACGGATATAGCACCATCTCGTACTCCCCTACCATAATCAAAAATATCGTTTCTTACTTGGCCAGACATAACACGCCCTAAGAAAACGCGCAATATAAAGAATATAAAGGGACGGAGGGATTATTTTTTAACCAATCTACAACGGGTTATTTTTTAATCCCTCCGTCCCCTTTTGTCCCCTTTTGTCCTCCCTTTTGTCCTCCGTCCCCTTTTTTCTAGCTCGCGCCGGCGATCTGTTCCGTGACCTGGGTGTTGCGCCCGACACTATCGTATACCAGCGTCTTGCTGTAGCTAAAGCTGGTTATTTTTAATCCCTCCGTTCCCTTTTTGATCGCTCTTTAACTAAGTGTCATTCCAATACGACCCCTTTAATTACCCCTTTAATTTTTCGCAAAAATACCAAAAGCTAAACTCGCGACATGGACTATTGGCTGGTAGAAATAACCACAAAACACCAAGAGAATTAAACTTATCGCAAAAGAGCCATACATAACCAATGGAGAATCCTTGCGTAGAGATAGGCCAATTCGATACCAGACATAGCTCATAAGGATTACGAGCCCAGGAGTGATAAGGAAGTTCAGTATAAAGCTCTTAGAGGAAAAATTAGATTGTTTCATGCTCGCCAATGAATCTTCTGACAGCGCCTTCAGCCGCTCGAACTCATCCTCTGACATACTATTATTTCCAATACTATCGATTTCCTGCCTATAACTCGACATTGTACTTGTTACTGGCAACTCGTTTATAAAAGAAACAAAAAACCCACAAGAAATAGCGTATATAGCTACCGAAAATAGAGTACTAATATTCTTGACCATTTAATTCCCCACACACGAAATTGGACAAACCTGAAAATCAACCGGATAAGACCTGATCGCCTGGTTGGACCTCAGCCATTCAGAAGTGTCCGTACTTATCCAAGGGCCATAGTGGTACGGCTCTATTGTTGGAATCTTTGATCTGTCGATAAATATTGCCTCTGCTTTAACTCTCCTAGCCCATAGATCAGACCTAACTTCTTCACCAACAGTTCTCATTTTGAGCTGAATTTCAACTGGCAATGGCAATGGAGCTTTTCTTCCTATTTTTATAACCTGCTCGATTAGTTCTCCACCACCAACTAATGTTTCCCATTGCTCATAATATATTGCTTGCCGGGTAATCAGCCTACCGTTTTCATCAAAAACAATAAAGGGGTCGTATTAAATATTTAGTAAACGCCAAGGGTGGCTGGCCAATAAATATTCAATACGACCCTTTTAATTACCCCTTTAATTGCTTTAATTGACCGTTTTATTTTGTAAGGAATGAGTTAACAGTTTTCAGTTGACAGTTATCAGTGGAGTGTCATCCTCACTGACAACTGACAACTGACAACTGACAACTGACAACTGACAACTGACAACT
>CAYXXZ010000096.1:0-10403 GCA_964469165.1 uncultured Porticoccaceae bacterium | reverse complement strand
CCGCCCAGCTTCGTTGTCAGTACCCAAAGCACTCGCTGTGCTCGCGGGGCAGGCTCTCGTTCATATAGGCCCACTATATTTCTCTCCTTCCGCCTCGCTGGTCGAAAAAATGGCCTCCAGCGACGACTATTCAAGTAGTGTTAACAGGCCCTACGATTGTTCTTCCAGTATAGAGACATCGGCGTCACCGGCAGCCGACACCTTGTTGCGACCGCTGCGCTTGGCGTGATACAGCGCGGCATCTGCTAAATGAATGAGGGTTCCCCAGTCTTCGGCATGGTCGGGATACACCGCAATGCCCAGCGAGGCGGTGACTGCCGGCAGCGGCTGGCCCTGATATTCGCTGCGCACCGAAACCATGTTGGCGCGCAGCGCTTCGGCGCGCTCGCGGCCCTGTTGCAGGTTGGTGGCGGGCAGTACCAGAAGAAACTCTTCGCCGCCGTAGCGGCAGAGGATGTCTTCGCCGCGCACATGGCTGCGCAGATACTGGGCGAAGTCCTTGAGCAACACATCGCCGGCGCGATGGCCGTGGGTATCGTTGAACTGCTTGAAGTGGTCGATATCGAGCATGAGCACCGCCACCGAGCCCTGGCTGCGCCTGGCGCGCAACAGTTCGCGTTCGAGGCTCTCTTCGAGATAGCGGCGGTTGTAAAGGTCGGTGAGCGGATCGCGAATACTCTGCTGATGCAGCGCCTCGCGCAAAATGATGCCGGCCATGGCGGCGCTGAGATGGGTGCTCAGCTGTGTGCTGAGCTGGCGGATGGCGGGCAGTCGGGTGCTGTCTTCCAGTGTCAGGTGCAGCATGCCGACGATATCGCTCTGCGCCATGAGCGGCACGCACAGGCAGGTGTGGTCGTCTGCCCCGAGGTGGGCGCAGCGCATGTCGTCGCCGCCCGCGCCGGTTTCCTGCGGGCGCCCCGAGCGCAGCGCCCAGCAGTCCTGCGGCTTGATGGGATCGGAGAGGCGCTCGCCCTTGTCGCCCCACGCCGCGGAGAGTTCCAGCAGGTTGCGTGACGGACGCATCAGGTAGAGGCCGCCGCTGGCGCCGGGCAGCAGCCGCGCCATGTAGTGGCGCAATACCTCGCCGGCCTCACTGCGCGACTCGCAGGATTGCAGGCTGCTGCTGAGCTGGTTGATGCGGCTGATCTCTTCGCCGGAGATGCGCAGCCTTTCCACCAGTTTGTTGTTGCGCGTCATTTCGCGGCGGATGGCGAGAAAGGCGCCGCTCAGCAGCAGCAGCGTGAAGGCTGTGCCACCGATGACGAACTGGATGAAGCGGCGGTTGTGGGTTTCGCTGATGAGGGCGCGGGTTTTGAGCCCCGAATGTTCATCGGCCACCAGAAGATCGACCTCCTTGCGCAGCTTGTCCATGATGCGCTTGCCGTCCTGGCTGGCAATGGCCTGTGCCGCCGCTTCGGCACCCTGCTCACGGCGGGTTGCGGCCAGGGCGTCCATCGCTGCAAGGCGCTGCGCGATCAATTCCTGGAGGTGGCCGACGCGCTCGCGTTGCGCTGGGGTGGGGAAGGTGGTGAATTCCAGTGCCCGCATCAGCATCGCGGCGTCGCTGCGTTGCAGTTCGTGTTCTTCCTGGTACAGGTTGTGGCCGCTGGCGGCGTAGGCGCGCTGGCTCGACTCGGCCTCGAACAGGGTTCTGGTGAGGTTCTCCAACAGCAGCAGGCGGTCCTGGCTTTCCTGGGCCAGGCGGTTGTTTTCCCGCTCATGGAGCGCGTTGCGGGTTCCGGTCACGGCGAAGGCGATGGTGATCGCCATGGCAAGGCCGAACAGAATCAGCAGGCTTACCTGGAGTTTGTGCATTTGTTTGGTGGTCATTGCGCCATTCTCTCAGTATCCGGCCGCTGTTCAGGTCGCAGAGTCGGGGTGCGGCTTGTCCTGCGGATAGCGCCCCGGTATTTTCAGTTCCTGGCCATCGACGCTGTGGACGCGCACATCCACCTGACGGAAGGCGATTTCGATGCCGCTTTCCCGGAACAGTTCCTCGATGTGGCGATTCACCTCGTCGGTGGCCGGGCTGCGGTCGCCGAGCTCCCCTACGTGTATCAGCAATTCGTGATCGAGGGTATCCGTGCCAAAATTGATGAAGTACACAGCGGGCGCCGGGTCGCGCAGAACGCGCGGGTTTTCCGCGGCCGCTCTAAGCAGTAGCTCGCGGGTTTTTGCCAGGTCCGAGCCGTAGGCCACGCCGATGCGAATGGTGAGCCGGGTGACGGTATCCGTCAACGACCAGTTGGTGAGTTGGCCGGTAATGAAGGTCTTGTTGGGAATGATGATGTCCTTGCGATCGGAGTCGGTGATGGTGGTGGTGCGGATGCGAATGCGCTTGACCACACCCGAGCGGTCGCCGATGGTCACCACGTCGCCGATGCGCACCGGGCGCTCGAAGAGAATGATCAGGCCGGAAACGAAGTTGGCGAAAATCTCCTGCAGGCCGAAGCCCAGGCCGACACCCAGGGCTGCCACCAGCCACTGCAGCTTGTCCCAGCTCACGCCCAGCGCACCGAGGGTGGCGACGAATCCGACACTGACGATCACGTAGGAGAGCAAGGTCGTGGTGGCGTAGGTGCTGCCCTGTGACAGGCGCAGGCGCGACAACACCATGACTTCGAGCAGCCCGGGCAGGTTGCGGGCAAGCGCCACGGAGATTGCCACGATCACGAGTGCGCCGAGCAGGTCGCGCACGCTGATCGACGCCAGGCGGGCGCCATCACCGCTGCCACTGCTGTAGTGGTAGAGCGCGATATTGTCGAGATAGGCGAGCAGCGGAATGAAATCGGCCCACACCCAGTAAAAAGCCACCGCGAAGGCGATCATCAGGCCGAGCTTCACAAGCCGCAGCGATTGCTGATTGACAACCTTGATGTCGAGAGCGGGCTCGTCCTCGACGACGATTTCGCTGCCTTCGGGGGTTTCCCTGATTTCCGCGGAGCGCTGTTGAACGACGCGCTGGCGGGCGAGCTTCTGCGCCGCCACCTCCAGGCTGCGCACCAGCGTGGCGAGCGCCAGGCGCCACAGCACCAGCAGGAACAGGCTGTAGATCAGGCTCGTGGTGAGTTTGAGCGCGGTGTAGTAGTAGCCCATCACCACCGCCGCCAGCAACGTCAGTGGCAGCAGTACCAGTGCCACACTGAACGCCAGGCGCGACAGGGACAGGCGCTCGCCGCGGGCGCTTGGGGTGACCAGGCGCAGCAACAATGCCGCCATCAGGAAATAGCCGACCAGGACCACCAGAATGCCCAGGCTGTCGTCGCTCAGCGCGGCGGGCTGGTGTTCGGCGACAGTGGCGACGGCGGCGAGGGCGAGCACCAAAATACCGAGGCGGCGCAAATGGCGGCGCAGGAAGGTCACCTGGTGCGGAGGCCAGCGAAAGTGACGTTCGGCGATGCCGCCGGGCAGGAGCACGCGGTGAGCGGTGTAGAACACCAGCCAGACCTGCGCCATGGCCACCAGGGCGGCGCCGAAGCTGGCGTTCTGACCGCGCGCATCCATTTGCAGGGCGTAGCCGCACAGGGCGAGAAAAAGGGTGCCCGGCAATGCCTGCAGCACGGTCAGCAACACCGCCAGGGGAGTGTGCCAGGGGCTGTCTCGGCCTGCGTGCCCCAGGTCGCTGCCCAGTGCTTCGATGCGCGCCGCAAGCCATTTGCGCCGCCACAGCAGGCCGGCGATCACCACCAGCAGCGGCAGGAAGATCAGTGGCCTGGCGTGCAGTCCGGCGACGAATTCGCTGCTTGCCGAAACCCAGGGAATTCCCGCGACCTGCTGATAGACACGCTCCGGCAGGGCGCGCAGCCACGCGCGCCCCAGTGGACGGTGGCTGGGCACCCAGAACATCTGCTCTTCGAGGCGCTTGTGCAGGGAATCGGCGGTGGTCTGAAGGCGCACCTGGGCCAGTTGCAGAAGAATGGATTCGTTGAGCAGGGCGCTCAGCTCCCTGTTGACCTGTTCGATGAGTGCGGCGCGGCTCGTCACCTGCTCCACCAGGGCCTGGCGCAGATCGTCTCCCAGGTTGTCGTCGCGCGCCGCCTGAGTCAGCAGGCTGTCGACGTAGGCGGGCGCATGGTTGGCCTGCTCCAGACGCTGACCGAGCTCGAATTGCTGCAGGCGGATATCGGCGATCCGGTCGGCCAGGCTGTCGTCGATATCCACGGTCGGCAGCGAACGTTTCAGCTCATTGAGGATGCGACCGAGCAGCAGGCTGCCGTCCAGCACGTCGACCATCTCGTCAAGGGAGCTGGCCTGTTGCGTCAATTGTTCCTGCAGCTGTTGCGTGCGCAGGTTGCGCTGCGCGACCACGTCGCGGCGATCGGTGGTTTCGAGCAGCAGCCTGGACAGCTCGAGATCGGTGGCGTTTTCTCGCGCCAGCAGGGCGTTGGCGGAGACCGGGCCCTCGCTGCGTTGCAACTTCGCGATGGTTTGCTCGGACTGTTCGCGGCGCACGTCGCTGATCAGCGCCTGCAGGGCGTCGATCTCGCTGTTGCCGTGTTCGATGCGCGCCATCAGCAGATCGCGGCGTGCCTGTGCCATTTCCTGGAGCAGGGTGGTGTTCTCGAGCTCCAGGCGCTGCAACTGGATGCGCGCTTCGAGATCGCGCTTTTCGGCGCGCAACGCCTCGACAGTTTCGGCACTGGCGAAAGAAGCGCCATCGCGACTGGCCTGGAGGAGGTTCTCGATGTCGGAAATTCGCGTTTGATGACTGCCGATCTGGCTCTGGATGCGTTCCGGGGAGGTCTGCGCGGCAAGAATCTGGCTGTTGGCGTCGCGCAGTTCCTGCTGCCAGACATCGCGCTGCGCGCTGCGGTCGGCCAGCTCCTGGGTCAGTTGCGCGAGGTCCGACGACGGCGCACGGGAAGCGTCGGGCGGGGCGCTGGCCTTGATGTCAGCCAGCTCACGGCGCTTTTCCAGAATGCGCGCGGGTGCGGCGGCAATCTGCGCCGCCAAAGCCTTGCGCTGCCGTTCATGCTCCTCGAGGCTGGCAAGGTGGGCCAGAGCCTGTTCGAGCGCCTGGCGGGCGGTGCGTTGTTCCGCTTCCGGCAGGTTGCGCGCCGGCAACAGGGCGAGGCTTTTTTCAAGCCGCGTGCGACTTTCCTGCGCAGTTTCGCCGGCGGCGGCGACGGCGATCAGCACCGTGATGGCAAATGTCAGTAGCGCGCGCAGCAAGGTCATGATGATGAAAGCCCCTCAGGAACGGCTGGCGGGAAGTGTTGTGATCTTGAGAGTGCGGGATAGGCCATAAGCGTTACTGGTAAGTCGGAAACATGAGCGTCTCACAGAAGCGTGCCCGGCTCTGCCTGCGCAGGCGCGCAAAGCGTATGGCCTCCTGCGGACGATCAGCTGATCGCCACGTACGACTGTAGCCTATCTATGCCGCGCTGCCTATTGGGCGCTGGTTTCCTCGGCGGGGCGAACCAGGCGGATGCCGATGGCGGCCAGTGCCACGGCGACGGCGGACCAGGCCAGCACGTTCGCGGGTGCGGCTCCGGCGCCAAGCACCACGCCCGCCACCATGGGGCTGATGATGGCACCGACCCGGCCCAGGCCAATACACCAACCGAGGCCGGTAACCCTGATGGTGGGTGGATAGATGGACAGGGCAACGGCATACAGGTTGGCGAAGGCTCCCAGGTAGGACACGCCGAGCAGGAACGACAGCGCCCAGACGGCAAAGATGCCGACCTGGTCGCCGCGGATCACCAGGCTCAATACCAGAATCAGCACCGCGGCAGTGGCAAAGGATATGGCGATCAGCACGCGCAGCGGCCAGAAGCGGGCCAGCCAGCCGATCAACAGCGAGCCTGTCATGGAGCCGAAGGTGAGAATGACCACCGCCTGAATGCTCTGGGCTTCGGGAATGCCGGCGTCCACGAACAATTTGGGCAGCCAGCTGACGATGAAATACATGCCGGCGAAGCCGATGAAAAAGGTGGCCCAGGCCAGCAGCGTCATGCGCCGCCGCGCCGGTGCAAGCAGTGAGCTGGCGCTGGCGGCCTCTGGTTTTGCCGCGCCGCTCTCGGGCAGTTGCTGCAGGCGCGGCTGGCGGAGAAGATCGAGGATGCGGTTGATTTTTGCCAGCGCATCGCTGCCGCCGCGATTTGCCAGATGTTGCAGGGACTCGGGAATCAGGGCGTAGAACAGCGCAGCGACAGCCAGGGTCAACAGGCCCGTCCCCAGGTAGACCGATTGCCAGCCATGGTTGTCGATGGACCAGGGGGTCGCCAGGCCGCCGAGCACCGCGCCCACCGAGGTTGCGGACACCAGGGCCGCGAGAATGAACTCGCGGTGATCCTTCGGACAGTATTCGCCG
The DNA here is from genome assembly GCA_964469165.1 of uncultured Porticoccaceae bacterium. Classification (GTDB taxonomy): domain Bacteria; phylum Pseudomonadota; class Gammaproteobacteria; order Pseudomonadales; family Porticoccaceae; genus CAYXXZ01. The sequence goes on along the minus strand of CAYXXZ010000096.1, from coordinate 4,087 downwards.
CCAAAGCCGAGCAGCACGGCGAGGATGGCGCCCAGCCCGATACCGGCGACAAAGCGCGACGCGATCAGCAGGGGCACGGAATCGATGACGCACACCACCAGCGTGGCGACGCCGGTGAGGGCGATGGCCGCGCTTACCAGCAGGCGCCGGCCATAAACGTCGGCGGCGGAGGACAGAAACATGGCACCCACCGTCATACCGCAAAGGCCGGCGCTGAATACCAGGCCGAGCTCCTCGGCGCTCACACCCCAGGATTGGGAAATGGCCGGTGCCGTGTAGGAGATGATAACGTTGGCAAAGCCATTGAGCATCATCGCGACATAGCACAGGGCCAGAATCCAGAATTGGGGGAGGGTGATTTTCTTCGTATCGAGAATTTCTGTTTGCATATTTTTGACGCCTTGTTGCTAACGGTATGGGCTGAGCCCGTCAGGGCATTTCTTTCACGGGCACCTTCCGCGTCAGGAGCATCGCCAGCAGTGTGACAATGGCGAAGACGACCACTACCTGGGATGCAGCCAAACCCGCGCCGAGCAGCAGGCCTGCAAGTGCGGGGCTTATTATGGCGCCACCGCGGCCGAGGCCTACGCACCAACCCAGGCCTGTGATGCGAATGTGGGCCGGGTAGAGGATCAAGGCTACCGTGTAAAGATTGCCGAAGCCGCCGTGGAGAGTGAAACCGATGACGAAGGCGATCAGCCAGATAAGTCCGATGGCGCTGTCCGCGGCGTGGAGCATGATCCCGGCGAGCACCAGTAACAACAGGGTCGCCGTGGAGAAAGCCAGCACCAGCAGGCGTTGCAGTGACCACCAGCGGGACAACAATCCGATTCCGACCGTGCCGATGATGGCGCCAGTGTTGAGGATCACCACGGACTGGATAGCCAGTGACGACGCAACCCCTGACTCCACCAGCAATTTGGGCAGCCAGATGTTGACGAAATATTGGGCGGCGAAGGCCATGAAAAACATTCCCCAGGCAAGGAGCGTGACAGTTCGCCGTGTGGGTGTCAGGAGAGCCTTGACCGAGGCGGACTCCAGCGTTGTCGCCGCGCTGTCATTGGGCAGTCGTTCGAGGCTGGGATGACCGATGTAGCGCAGAGTCCGGTTGATCGCTGCGAGGGCGTTGTCTTTTTTGCGCGAAAGCAGGAACTGGATGGATTCCGGCACTACGATAAAAAACAACACGCCCGTAAAGATGATGACCGCGCCCGCGTAGAGATACAGGGCGCGCCAGCCGATCAGGGGAATGGCCCAGGCGGAAATAATGCCTCCCACCACGGTTCCTATCGACATGCCGGCGACCAGGATGGAGGTGATCAGGCTGCGGTTGGCGGCCGGGCTGAATTCACCACCGAGGCCGGGCAGTACGGCCACCATCGTGCCGAGCCCGAGGCCCGCGATAAAGCGCAGGGCGATCAGCTGTAGCGCACTCTCGACGTGGAAGACGGCACAGGTTGCAAGCCCGCTGAGAATCAGCATGGCGCTGATCACCAGGCGCCTTCCATAGAGGTCGGCAATCGAGGACAGCAACATGGCGCCCAGCGCCATGCCCAGCAATGCCGCACTGAATACCAGACCAAGCTGCTGCGAGGAAATTGCCATTTCCTGGGCGATGTCAGGAGCGGTGAAGGCGATGATCAGGACATCGAAGCCATCGAGCATCATGCTGAAAAAGCAGAGTGCGAGGATGCCAGCTTGCGCTGGGGTGATTTTGCGCGCATCCAGAATCTCATTGCTCATGATATGTCTCGGGCTCTTGGTTCGGATTATTGATTATTCGCCCGGACGGCACTGATCCGGAACTGCATCTGTCAAACACATGTTCACACAGAATGGCGCGCACTGCCAGCACAGCGTGCGTCGAGCAAGGCGATGCGCTGGGTTTGCACGGCGGAGGGAGCGAGCTGTAAGCCGTAGCCGAAATTTCCGGCTCATGTGTAATTCGTGGATGCTTCGTCGGGTTGTTCGTCCTCGAGCACCAGATCGCGCAGGCTGAGGCCGGCGAGGCGTTCTTCGATGCTCAGTTCCACCGTCGACAGAAGTCGGTCCACCGCGGTTACGGAGTGGGTTTGGCTTTCGATCAGCGCTTGCTCCTCGCCCGACTCGCGCAGCAGCACGAGAAGTTCAGCCACCGACAAGCTGGCGGGATCGTGGAGGAGCAGGAATTCCGGCGGCTCGCTGCTGCTTTCCGCGATGAGATTCCGGTCCTGCAGCTGTTGCAGAATCTCGCCGACGCGCTCCCCCGACAGGCGCGTGAGGTTCGACAGCTCTTCGAGGGCCAAGGGTTTGCGGTCGTGCACGAAGTGACGGGTGATCCAATAGAGCACCAGCAGCGCCATTTGCTCGCGAAAACGGCCATTGAGCGGCAGGCGCTGGTTGCTGAGCCGCACCTGGTGCGGGTTCTGGTGGTAATAGGCCACCTGTGCGCCGATCAGGAGGATCAGCCAGCTCAGGTAGATCCATATCATGAACAGCACCAGGATCGCGAAGCTCGAATAGATGGCTGCGTACTTGGTGGACGACGCGGCGAACTGGGCGAAGGCCATGCCCGTGAATTGCCACAGGCCGCCGCCTACCACGGCGCCCACCACGGCGGAGGTGAATTTGACCTGGGTGTTGGGCACGAACATATAGACGAAGCTGAATGCCAGCACCACCAGGATGAAAGGCACCAGGCTGGTGACCAGTATCAGCAGGGTGCCAAAGGGCTCGATGTCGCGCACGTGCTGTACCAGGTCGCTGTTCATCAGCGACGCGGTGACACCCATGGCCGAGAACACCAGCACGGGTCCCACCATGATCACGCTTAGATAGTCGCTGAAGCGCCGCGACAGGCTGCGCTCGGACTTGGCCTGCCACACGTAGTTGAAGGCGTTTTCGATTTTCTGGATCAGCGAGATCACGGTGTAGAGCAAAAACGCGAGGCCCACCGAGCCCAGGACGCCGACCTTCATGTTTTCCACGAAGGTCAGGATGGTGGTGACGATCTCTCCACCCTTGTCGCCGAGGGGCTCGACCAGATTGTAGAGCAGGGGCTCGATCTGGTTGTGCACGTCGAAAGCCTTGAGAACGGAAAAGCTGACGGCGATCAATGGCACCATGGACAGCAGCGTGGTGTATACCAGGCTCATGGCGCGCAGGTTGAGCTGGCCGTTGGAAAACTCCCGTACCAGCACGAAGAGCAGTTTCATGGAGCGCCACAGCATGCGTTTCAGCGGTGCCTGGGGCTCCTTGTCGACGCGCCACAGGTCCTCGGTGAGAAATTGTCTCGCCTTGCTGTAATAGTTCACGGGGCTCTGCATCGGTTGGCCTTTTTGTTCTCCATGGTGCCTCTAGGGTAGGGGTGAGACGACACGTCGGCAAGGCTCATGCGTCCGGCGTGCCTATAAATAACTTTGAGTTATCTATTTAATGAAAATAATGCATTTTCATTATGCGTGGGTGGTGGCTATAGTGTGAACCATAGAGCAGCAAGCAACCCAAAACAGGAGTGGACACCATGCTGATTACATCTGTAATGCTCGTCATCTCAGGGCTCCTTGCTTCCGTCATCTCCTGGAACGAGGTGAAACCAGTTTCGAAATCGGTGGCCAAGCGCGGCTGATTGATCGTACAACTTCCTATCCCCCTGGAAAATTTTTGGAGCCGCAAGGCTCCTTTTTTTTGCCTGCCATTTCGCACGCATAAAAAAAAGCCCCGGCCATGTAGACAGGGGCTTTACGAATTCCGGTTATGCCGAGGGGAGCGACTAACCGGCTTGCTCACAACGAAGAGAGGGAACTGTCTCTTAAGAGTGGTTCATTGCGACAAAGTTCACTGCAATTGCAAAAAAACTTTCCCGCTCCAGGTTTTTTCTGGTTTCCGCCGCGGCCGATGAGCCGTTCTTGATCTTTTCATGCCTTTAATGGAGTATGTCCGCCACTAGATAAACTAGGGCCTGTTAACACTACTTGAATAGTCGTCGCTGGAGGCCATTTTTCCGACCAGCGAGGCGGAAGGAGAGAAATATAGTGGGCCTATATGAACGAGTGACAACGAAGCTGGGCGGGAAAATGGCCCCAGCCCTTCGGGTTGCGCCTGAAAA
>CAYXXZ010000095.1:0-11036 GCA_964469165.1 uncultured Porticoccaceae bacterium | reverse complement strand
TGAGATAGCCTTCGTTGGCGGCGTACAGCACCACACCCATCTCGGCAACGCTCTGAGGGGAGTACTGAGCCTGCTTCATCAGCTCGGTAACCCGCTCACCGTGCTCCAGCTGAGCGCGCGTGGCATCGTCCAGATCGGAAGCGAACTGGGAGAAGGCCGCCAGTTCCCGGTACTGGGCCAGCGCCAGGCGGATACCGCCGCCGAGCTTCTTGATGATCTTGGTCTGCGCCGAACCGCCCACCCGCGATACGGACAGACCGGCGTTCATGGCCGGACGCACACCCGCGTTGAACAGGTTGGACTCGACGAAGATCTGGCCGTCGGTGATGGAGATCACGTTGGTGGGAACGAATGCCGATACGTCACCCGCCTGGGTTTCGATGATCGGCAGTGCCGTCAGCGAGCCTGTCTTGCCCTTGACTTCGCCATTGGTGAACTTCTCCACGTACTCGGCGTTGACCCTGGAGGCGCGCTCCAGCAGGCGGGAGTGCAGATAGAACACGTCGCCGGGGTAGGCTTCACGGCCCGGCGGGCGCTTGAGCAGCAGGGAGATCTGGCGGTAGGCCCAGGCCTGCTTGGTGAGATCGTCGTAGATGATCAGGGCGTCCTGACCGCGGTCGCGGTAGTACTCACCAATGGTACAGCCCGCGTAGGGCGCCAGATATTGCATGGCCGCGGGATCGGAGGCCGTGGCGGCGACGACCACGGTGTGATCCATGGCGCCGTGCTCTTCCAGCTTGCGCACGATATTGGCAACCGTGGACGCCTTCTGACCAACGGCCACATAGACACATTTGATGCCGGTGTTTTTCTGGTTGATGATGGTGTCGATGGCGATGGCGGTCTTGCCGATCTGGCGGTCGCCGATGATCAGCTCGCGCTGGCCGCGGCCCACCGGCACCATGGCGTCGATGGCCTTGAGGCCGGTTTGTACCGGCTGGTCGACGGATTTACGCTCGATGACACCGGGCGCCACTTTCTCGATGGCATCGGTGAGCTTGGCATTGATCGGGCCCTTGCCGTCGATGGGATTGCCGAGCGCATCGACCACGCGCCCTTCCAGTTCGGGACCGATGGGCACTTCGAGAATACGGCCGGTGCAGCGCGCTTTGTTGCCTTCGACCAGGCCCTTGTAGTCGCCCAGCACCACGGCGCCGACGGAGTCGCGCTCGAGGTTGAGGGCGAGGCCGTAGAGGCCGCCGTCGAATTCGATCATCTCACCGTACATGACGTCGCCGAGACCATGGATACGCACAATGCCGTCGGAAACGGAAACGATGGTGCCCTCGTTCTGGGCTTCGGTGGAAATATCGAGGCGCTCGATGCGCTGCTTGATGATGTCGCTAATTTCAGATGGATTCAGTTGCTGCATGGTCGATTCCTCGATCCCTATGTTCAATAACTAGGAATGTAGTGCTTCAGCGAGTTTGGTGAGACGGCCACGGATGCTGCCGTCGATGATGGTGTCTCCGGCGCGGATCAATACGCCACCCAGCAGGGAAGGGTCCACGGATACCGTCGCATTGACACTGCGATCCAGTTTCCTGGCGAGAGCACCGATCAGCTTGTCCTGTTGCTCCTGATCCAGGGGCGTGGCGGAAACCAGTTCCACGTTGACGCTCTTCTGGCGCTGGAGCTTGAGGACCTCAAACTGCTCCCGGATATAGGGCAGCAAGCGCAGGCGACGGTTTTCCGCCAGCAGAAGAACCAGGTTGCGCCCCTTGTCATCGAGAGCCTCGGCGCAGATATCGATCAGCGCAGCCGCCTGTTCAGCGGTGGAGACCGTGGGGCTGGCGAGAAGCTGCTCGACTTTTGGATCCGCAACCACAGTGCCGAGCACTGTCAGCAGCGCAGACCATGGCTCGAGAGCCCCCGCAGCCTCGGCATATTCGAATACCGCCTTGGCGTATGGCCGCGCTAAGGTACTGAGTTCCGCCATATGAAAAGACCCCGTTAGAGCTGTGCCGCCAGCTTGTCGACCAGCTCACGGTTGGTGTTGGTATCGATGGTGGCGCCAAGTAGTTTCTCTGCACCGGCGATGGCCAGCGTCGCGACCTTGCCGCGCAGCTCTTCGCGAGCGCGGTTGATTTCCTGGTCGATCTCGGCCTGGGCGGCGGCTTTCAGGCGATCGCCTTCGATCCGCGCCTGCTCCTTGGCTTCCTCGATGATCTGATTGGCGCGCTTGTTGGCCTGGTCGAGGAGCACCGCGGCTTCCTGCTTGGCTTCCTTGAGCTGATCAGACGCCTTGTTCTGTGCCAGCTCGAGATCGCGCATGGCGCGATCGGCTGCATCGAGGCCATCAGCGATTTTGTTCCTGCGCTCCTCGAGTATCCGATTGAGCGCCGGCCAGACGAGCTTCATGCAGAACCACACGAAGAAGGCGAAAGTCACCATCTGGCCAAACAGCGTCAGGTTGATATTCACGCTATTAACCTCACAAATTCGTTTTCGGTTGATTGGCTATCCGTTGACGGTCGGCAATCACGCGCCCACGCCAGGGGCAACAACGAAGATGAGGTACATGGCGATACCGACACCGATGATGGGGATGGCGTCGATCAGACCGGCCAGCAGGAACATTCTGCCTTGCAGCATGGGGGCAAGTTCGGGTTGGCGAGCGGTGCCTTCGATCAGTTTGCCACCGAGAATGCCCATACCGAGAGCAGCACCGATAGCGGCCGAGCTGAGCATGATGGCAGCAGCGATAATGACGAGTTCCATGTGTATCTCCTAGAGTTTTAAAGGTTAGTCAGTTTAAAAGTGGGAATCAGTGATCTTCGTGGGACATACTCAGATACACCACGGTGAGCACCATGAAGATATAGGCCTGCAGCGTGATGATGAGAATATGGAAAATTGCCCAGCCCATCTGCAGGAAGCCGCCGAAGATACCAATGATGATACCGGCGCTGTACATGGTCGCGATCAGGGCAAAGATGATCTCGCCGGCGAACATGTTGCCGAACAACCGCAAGGCGAGCGAGAACGGTTTGGCGAGCATGCCGACCACTTCCATGAACAGGTTGACGGGAATCAGCGCCCAGTGGTTGAAGGGATGCAGGGTGAAGTCCTTGATGTAACCCGGGCCCTTGATCTTGAAGCCGTAGTAGATCATCAGAACGAACACCCCCAGCGCCATACCGGCGGGAACGTTGATGTCGGTGGTGGGCACGATCTTGAAGTAGACGTGGTGCGGATCCATGCCGAGGAAATACTGGCCGAACAGCTGGGCGGAATAGGGGATGAGATCGACCGGCAGCAAGTCCATGAGGTTCATCAGGAACACCCACACGAAAATGGTGAGGGCGAGGGGACCTACTACCTTGCTGTGACCGTGGAAGCTGTCCTTGACGGTGCCGTTGACAAACTCGACGATATATTCGACAAAGTTCTGAAGGCCGCCGGGAACACCGGCAGTGGCGCTTTTGGCCGCCTTGCGGAACAACCAGCAGAAAGCCAGGCCAAGGCCGATCGACCAGCCCATGGAATCGACGTGGATTGCCCAGAATCCCATGTCGGCGGCTTCCTGCGGCGAGTGGGCAAAACCCCAGGAGCCGTCGGGGTGTCTGCCATAGACCAGATTCTGGAGGTGGTGCTGAATGTATTCTGTCGTGGTCTGGGTTCCGCCTGCCATAGGTCTGTGTCTCTCTTAAGGCCTATTGTCCAAAATATGTGCGTTGCTTGACTATCACCGCCACCAGCACCGCGTGCAGTATCAGCATGATGATGTAGCCGATAAAAACCAAAAGCGCATTCAAGGGCTTTATCAGGATAAACGTGGCAGCGAACATGGCAGCGGCGAGCAGCAGCTTTCCCGACTGCCCGCGATACATGACCTGCACCATGGACTTCACCTGAGTGGCTCCCTGGTATCTGTAGGCGAGCCGGGTGAAGTACGCACCACCCGCTATCTGAATCAGACAGCCGATCAGAAAAGAGTACCCGGCTACCGGATCTGCCGTTGCCAGCAGCCCCGACGCCACGCAGGCTACGAGCAACTGAACCAACGTAACCCTGTACAACGGTGGCTTTGCGATTGTGCCCATTCGTCCACCCCTGTACCTGCCGGACTCTAAACCCGACCTCAAAGCGGGCGTAATTATAGGTATTTCCCCCCACCCATTCAACAAATCTGGAAATTTTCTTACCAAAACCAGAGATTTGTCATGACTTACCATCTCGGGCCAGCATGATGCGCACCGGTTTCAATGCTCGGAAAGACTGATACGCATCCTTTCCAGCAACCCTTCGAGTTCAGCGATGGTGCTGTAGCTGAAGGTGACCGTGCCCTTGCCGCCCGTGCCGTGTTGCAGCTTCACCGGCAGACCGACCGTTTCCGAGACCCTGTCCTGCAACCTGAGAATATCCGGGTCACCAGCGGCAGCGGCTTTCTGCTCTTCCGGCTTTTCGGCCAGCAACCGTCTCACCAACGCTTCGGTCTGGCGCACGGTCAGCCCCTTGCCCGCCACGATGCGCGCCGCATCCACTTGCTTGATGCCAGCCAGGCCAAGCAGGGCACGGGCGTGGCCCATCTCCAGATCACCGCGCTCGAGCATGGTGCGCACTTCGTCCTCCAGGGACAGCAGGCGCATCAGGTTGGCGACGGTTGCACGGGATTTTCCCACGGCGCTCGCCACCTGTTGCTGTGTCAGCGCGAACTCATCCTGGAGGCGATGCAGCGCCGTTGCCTCCTCGATGGGGTTGAGATCTTCGCGCTGAATGTTCTCGATCAGGGCCATGGCGATCGCCGCCTCGTCGGGCACCTCCCGCACCAGCACCGGAATGCTGTCGAGCCCGGCGAGCTGGGCGGCGCGCCAACGGCGTTCTCCGGCAATGATTTCGTAGCGATCCCTGTCGAGGGGACGCACCACGATGGGCTGCATGATGCCCTGACTGCGAATGGAGTCCGCCAGCTCCTCCAGCGCTTCGGGGTGCATGTCGCGGCGCGGCTGATACTTGCCGCGCTGCAGAAACTCGATGGGCAAGTTGCGCAGTGTGCCGTCCTGGCTGGCGGCTTCGGCCCGCGGTTCCTGTGCCGAGACATCTCCGCCTTGCAGGGATGCCCCAAGGAGAGCGTCGAGGCCGCGGCCCAGACCTTTGCGCTTTGCAGACATGAAGTTCTTCCTCTCTAATCCAGGGCCTGTTCACACCGCTTGAATCGTCGGCGTCGGGCCTAGCTGGCGCCCCCTCGGTTGCGCATGATGATTTCACCCGCCAGCCCCAGATAGGCGATGGCACCGCGGGAGCTGCGGTCGTAGATGTTGACCGGCTGGCCGTGGCTCGGCGCCTCGGCCAGGCGCACGTTGCGGGGAATGGTGGTGCGATAGACCTTTTCCCCAAAATGCTTGTGCAACTGTGCCGAGACCTCGTTGGTCAGGGAGTTGCGCGGATCGTACATGGTGCGCAGTATACCGCTGATTTCCAACCCGGGATTGACCACGCGGGCGATGCGATTGATGGTGCCGACCAGATCGCTCAGTCCTTCCAGGGCGTAGTACTCGCACTGCACCGGAATGATCACCCCCTGACAGGCGGCAAGGGCGTTGACGGTGAGCATGCTGAGAGAAGGCGGGCAATCGATGATGATGTAATCGTAACGGGCCGACACCCGCATCAGCGCATGGCGCAGGCGGCTCTCCCGGCCGGGCACTTGAAGCAGCTCCACCTCTGCGGCGGTGAGGTCCCGATTGGCGGGCAGGATATCGATCTGGGCTTCTTCGTTGCGCTGGATCGCCTCTTCCGGCATGACCTTGCCGAGAATGACGTCGTAAACGGAGCGCTCGAGGTTGTTCTTGTCGATGCCGCAGCCCATGGTGGCATTGCCCTGAGGGTCCATATCCACCAGCAGTACGCGCTTCTTGTAGGTTGCGAGACAGGCAGCGAGATTGACACTGGTCGTGGTTTTGCCCACACCGCCTTTCTGGTTGGCAATTGTGTATATGCGGTTCACTTACCCGGTGCCTGTATTGGGAGATTTGCCGATTTCGATCAAGTGGCGTTCGCCTTCCACACCTGGAATATGGAGGCGATGGCTGGCGACGACCTTATAGGGTTTTTCCAGTTCCCTCAACTCTTTCTCTGGATATCGCCCTTTCATGGCGTAGAAGACGCCTTCGTCACCCACCATGTGCGCGGTTTTCGACACCATGTCGCCGAGAGAACTGAACGCGCGGCTGATGACCCCCGCATAGGGACTTTCAGCCTGGAAGGTTTCCGCCCGACCATGCACTTCGGCAATGTTGGCAAGCCCCAGAGCGACCTTGGCCTGAAACAGAAAGCGCACCCGCTTGCCGTTGCTGTCGAGCAAGGTGAAATGGCAGTGGGGCAGGGCGATGGCCAGGGGAATCCCGGGCAATCCGGGCCCGGTACCCACATCGATGAAACGCTCGCCGTCGAGAAAGGGCGCAATGGCGAGGCTGTCCAGCAAATGCAGGCGCACCATGTCCTCGATATCGGTCACCGCGGTCAGGTTGTAGGCCTTGTTCCACTGGCGAAGCAGATCGAGGAACTGCAGCAGTAACGCGAGCTCGCGCTCGTCGAGCGTCAGCGACAGGGCGGCGAGCCCCTCTCGCAGAATGGCCTCGGGCGTGTTTGAGACGGCCACGGTTCAGGCAGTCTTTTCAGCGTTGCTGGCGACAGCCCGCTTCTTCAAGTGAATGAGCAACAGCGCGATGGCCGCGGGGGTCACCCCGGGAATGCGCGAAGCCCGCGCCAGGGTTTCGGGGCGCGCCGCCGACAACTTGGCACAGACTTCGTTGGACAGCCCTTTCACGCCCGCGTAATCGAACTCCGCAGGAATGGCGGTGTTCTCATGCCTGCGCAGGCGCTCGATCTCTTCTTGCTGGCGCTCGATATAACCGGCGTACTTGGCCTCGATCTCGACCTGCTCCGCCACCCGATCATCCACGGCATTGCCCTGTTTCAAGCCGGCAATGACCCCGTAGTCGACCTCCGGACGCTTGAGCAACTCGAACAAACTGTATTCGCGGCTGAGGGGATTGGCGCTGATGCGGTTCAGGGTTTCGGCAGCGTCGGAACCGGGTTGCACCCAGGTGGTCTTCAAGGCCGAGCGCTCGGCCTCGATGGCCTCGCGCTTGGTGCAGAACGATGCCCAGCGCTGGTCATCCACCAGTCCCAGTTCGCGACCTTTTTCGGTGAGGCGCAGATCGGCGTTGTCTTCACGCAGCAGCAGCCGGTACTCGGCGCGGCTGGTGAACATGCGGTAGGGCTCGTGGGTGCCCATGCTGATCAGGTCGTCAACCAGCACGCCGATATAGGCCTCATCGCGACGCGGACACCAGGGCTCGCGACCCTGCACTTTCAGGGCGGCGTTGAGGCCCGCCAACAGACCCTGCGCGGCGGCCTCTTCGTAGCCGGTAGTGCCGTTGATCTGCCCAGCGAAGAACAGGCCTTCGATGTGGCGCGTCTCGAGCGAATACCTGAGATCCTGGGGGTTGAAGAAATCGTACTCGATGGCATAGCCCGGGCGGGAAATATGGGCCTTCTCGAAACCCTTGATGGAGCGCACCAGTTCGAGCTGCACGTCGAAGGGCAGGGATGTGGAAATGCCGTTGGGGTAGAGTTCGTGGGTGGCGAGGCCTTCCGGCTCGATGAAGACCTGATGGCTGTCCTTGTCGGCGAAGCGCACCACCTTGTCTTCGATGGACGGGCAATAGCGCGGCCCGACTCCCTCGATCACCCCGGTGTACATGGGCGATCTGTCCATGCCACCACGGATGATGTCGTGGGTTCTTTCGTTGGTGTGGGTGATCCAGCAGCACACCTGGCGCGGATGCTCATCCACTGAGCCGACGTAGGACATCACCGGTACGGGGGTATCGCCCCATTGTTCGGCGAGGCCACTGAAATCCACGGAGCGCGCATCGATACGCGGCGGTGTGCCGGTCTTCAGGCGGTCGACCCGCAGCGGCAGTTCCCGCAGGCGCTGCGCAAGAGTCAGAGCAGGGGGATCGCCGGCGCGGCCTCCGGAATGGTTTTCGAGGCCGATGTGGATCTTGCCGCCCAGAAACGTTCCCGCGGTCAACACCACAGCCGGGGCGCGAAAGCGCAATCCCATCTGGGTGATGGCCCCCACCACGCGATCGCCTTCCAGGATCAGGTCATCCACAGCCTGCTGAAAGATCTGCAGATTGGGCTGGTTCTCGAGAATCTCGCGAATCGCGGCTTTGTACAGCACGCGGTCGGCCTGGGCGCGCGTGGCGCGCACTGCCGGCCCCTTGCGGGCATTGAGAACGCGGAACTGAATGCCACCGCGATCAGCCGCGCGGGCCATCGCGCCGCCGAGGGCATCGATCTCTTTCACCAGATGACTTTTGCCGATGCCCCCGATCGCGGGGTTACAGGACATCTGCCCCAGCGTTTCGATGTTGTGAGTGAGCAGCAGGGTTCTGCAGCCCATTCTCGCAGCCGCCAAACAGGCCTCGGTACCAGCGTGGCCGCCGCCGATCACGATGACATCAAAGGTTTCCGGGTAATCCATGTTTTCAACAGCTGCAAAAAGGGCTGCACATTATAGGGCATGTTGCTGAAAATTTAATCAGTCAATTTTCCTTTCCATAATAGTTCTGTTAAACAATGTTCTATGTAGTTATGTATTTTGATGTTGTTGTTATAGAGGACCGCGCCGCCTGTTGATGGATTCTATAACTACATGATTTTAAAATATTTTAGTTCTATTTTTGGCCGGGATTTAGGCTTGATGACCATGGGATACGATCTGGTGAGCCTGTGGACGAACAAGGTGCTTATCCACACCCCTGAAAAAATCACAAAAAGTGTCCACAGCTGTCCACGGTTTGCCAAGGGAGAATACCGGGGGTTTTCCCCATACTTATTCACAGGCTAGTGTATTTTGAGGATAACTTGTGGAAAACCTGTTTTTTGCCTGTGGGCAGCATCCTGGTTTGCTATGCGGGCATTTTTTGATTAAAATCCCGGCCCCTTTCAAGGGTGGCCCTAGAAAGCGTCTCATTCACAGGTATTTCAGTTATGAAAAGAACATTCCAACCCAGCGTCATCAAGCGCAAGCGTGCCCACGGCTTTCGTGCCCGCATGGCCACAGCCAATGGCCGCCAGGTGATCAATCGTCGTCGCGCCAAAGGCCGCAAGCGTCTGGCCGCCTGATTCGGGGCTGACTTTGGGAAAACCTCATGCCCGTGGCATCTTTTGGCAGGGGCCGCAGGCTTCTCAATTCCGCAGACTATTCGCGTGTTTTTGATGCGGCGAATCACAAGGTTTCCCACAAGTACTATCTGATCCTGGCTCGGAAGATGCCCGATGGCCAGGCCAGGCTCGGCCTGGTGGTCTCGAAGAAGAATATTCGCCTGGCGACAGCGCGCAACCGCGCCAAACGGGTCGCCAGGGAAACCTTCCGCACCAGCGCCACTTCCCTGAATTCCCTCGATATCGTCTTTCTGGTACGCAAGGGTTTTGATACCCTTGCCCCCGCGGATCAGACACGCCTTCTGCGGGAGGCCTGGATCAAGCTGGCGAAATACGCGGGGGAAAGACGGTGAAAGCACTCGTTCTGTTCATGATCAAGGCCTATAGCTGGACGATCAGCCCCTTTCTCGGCGCCAATTGCCGCTTTTACCCCAGTTGCTCCGCTTATGCCCAGGAAGCCATCGAGACCCATGGGCTCGTTCGGGGCGTTTGGCTGACGCTGCGGCGTCTGGGCAAGTGCCACCCGTTTCATGCCGGCGGCTGTGACCCGGTTCCTCCGAAAATCACCCCTTGAGATAAAGAGACACTCCTATGGATTGGCAACGCAACCTGCTCATCGTCGCCATTGTCGCCGTGCTGGCTCTGTTGTTCATTCGCTGGAACGACTTTCAGGCGCAGCGCAATGTTGCCAGGGCACCGGTGGCGAGCGATCAGATCGTGGTGCCGGAAGTTGCCCAGGGCAGTGTCCAGATGCCTGCTCCGGGAGCTGGCGCTAGCGCCATTCCTTCGACAGCTGTTCAGGAACCCGAGGAAACCGCCCCGACGGCGAGCCGCCTGGTGACGGTGACCACGGACAATCTCGAGATCGTGATAGACACCTATGGCGGCGACATCGTGCGTGCCGCGCTGTTGAAATTCCCCCGCACCCTCGAAGAGGGGTCCGATCCCACCGTCATTCTCAACCGCACCAATGGCCACACCTATATCGCCCAAAGTGGATTGATCGGCCGCGACGGCACGGATACCAACCAGGGGCGCGCGCAATTTAGCGTCGCCGCCGACAGCTTCCGCCTCGCGCCCGGCGCCGACGAGCTCAGTGTCGATCTGGTTGCGCATCAGGGGGATGTGAAAATCACCAAGCGCTTCGTGCTGCGGCGTGGCGACTATCTGATCGACGTCGATTACATCGTCGAGAACCAGGGCCAGAATACCTGGCAGGCGGCCGTCTTCGGGCAGATTCAACGGGATGATCACGAGCCCCCGGCGGGCGACGGCGTGGGCATGAAGCCCTTCCTTGGCGCGGCCATCACGACACCGGACACCAACTACAAGAAAGTGTCTTTCAAGGATCTGCGCGACAGCGAATTCAAGACCGACAAGACCGGCGGTTGGGTGGCCATGGCGCAACACTACTTCCTGAGTGCCTGGATACCCGATCAGTCCGCCAACAACAGTTTCACCTTGCGCAAGCTGGCGCAGGGCGACCTGTACGCCTTTGGTTTCATCTCGCCGACGGTCGAGGTGGCGCCGGGCCAGGCGGCGGTGCTTGACTCGGCCTTTTACGTCGGTCCCAAGGATCAATATCGCCTCGCCGAAATTTCACCCCATCTGGATCTGACGGTGGACTACGGCTGGCTGTGGTGGATAGCCAAGCCGATCTTCTACGTCATGACGCTGATTCACGGCCTGGTGGGCAACTGGGGCTGGTCGATCATCCTGCTTACCGTACTGATCAAGCTGGCGTTCTTCCAGCTGTCGGCGGCAAGCTACAGGTCGATGGCCAAGATGCGCAAGCTACAGCCGGAAATGGCGCGCCTCAAGGATCTCTATGGTGACGACCGCCAGAAGCTGTC
>CAYXXZ010000094.1:0-11103 GCA_964469165.1 uncultured Porticoccaceae bacterium | reverse complement strand
GGCCGGAGTGCTTTCCGCACACCCGTTGGCCAGCAGCACGGTGTTTCAGCGCGATACACTGACTGCACTGCTGGAAGATCGTACGAAAAGCGTACCGCTGCGGCTCGAACAGCGAGGGTACTTGATATCCAGCGGCGGCACGGCCCATTTCTCGGGCGCGCTATGGCAGGGCAAGAGCACCTCGTTCGCACGCGGTATCAATCTGCTGCGCTTTGGTGATGCCGGGGTAGATATCCTTGCTACCGTGGATACCTGCGCCCGCAATCTCGATGACGCAGCGGTGGAAACATTTGGCGATATCTTCCGCAATACCATCGAGACGCTCTATCTGGTGGTGCAGGACTCCGCAGTCTGTGGCAGTGACAATCTCGGCAAGCTTTTCAATGTCATCGAGGCCCCCGAGTTGGCCCGCCTGGGCTTTCGCGAGCCATACATCGCCATCTTCGATGAGCACAAACAGGTGCGGCAGGAAATCAGGCTCAGTGCCGAGGAGAGAATCTTCTACCCAGTGGATTTCGGGCAGGAACCCCGGTCGAGCGATAAGCTCTAAACCCAGCCCCGTTCGAACTCACTCTTCATCGCCCACAGCTTCCCAGACTGCCGTGCAATCCAGCACCAGCTTGCCGATATGCTGACTGCTTTCCATCAGGCGGTGAGCGTCGGCGGCTTCCGGCAATGGAAAAATACGGTGAATGAGCGGGCGCACCACACCTGCATCGATCAGTGGCCACAAATTGGTTTCCACCTGCGCGGCGATGTGGGCCTTGTTTTCGACGGTTCGACTGCGCAAGGTCGAGCCGGTGAGCGTCAGTTGTTTCAGCATCATCGGCATGAGGTCGACGTTGACCCTGGAGCCCTGCAGAAATGCGATGCTGACAATGCGCCCCCCTGGCGCCGCGCAGGCGATGTTTTTCTGAACGTAGTCGCCGCCCACCATGTCGAGGACGATATCGACGCCGCGCTTTCCGGTCAGCTCCTTCACTGCAGCGAAGTCTTCACTGCGGTAGTTGAAAGCCTTGGTGGCGCCCAATTCCTCGCAAACCTGACACTTCTCGGCACTGCCCGCGGTGGTGTAGACCGTCGCGCCAAGGGCGGCGGCAATCTGAATGGCAAGCGTGCCGATGCCGCTGCTGCCGCCATGTATCAAGACATGCTCACCCGCCTGCAGAGCTGCGCGCTCCACCAGGTTGTGCCACACCGTAAAGGCGGTCTCGGGAAGGCCCGCTGCCTCGGCGAGCGACAAACCCTTGGGAACAGGCAGACACAGGCTTTCTTCGGCAACGGCGTGCGTCGCATAGCCGCCGCCCGGGAGCAGCGCGCAGACGCGATCACCCACTTGCCAGCGGGTTACTTGCGCGCCTTTGGCGACGACGATGCCGGCAACTTCGAGACCGGGAATGTCGGAAGCTCCGGGTGGAGGAGGGTACTTGCCTTCGCGCTGGAAGATGTCGGGGCGGTTGACGCCAGCGTGACTCACGGCAATCAGCACCTGACGGGATGCGAGGGCGGGCAGATCGCGGAAGCCGGGACGCAGCACATCGGGGCCGCCGACAGCGCTGATCTCGATGCAGGCCGCAGAGTGGGGCTGGCTGTTCATGGTTCAGCCGTGGCTGACGCGGGATCTGTGGCTGGTGGCGATGATGTCGGGATTAACCGCTATCGGGCTTTCCGATGTTTCGCGATTGCGCACGGCATTCGCGAGCCGGAACATGGGGCCGTCGAGCATCTCCAGCAGTTCCTCGCTGGCGTCCACTGCGGCCAGTGCCTGTTTGAAGCAGGCCAGCCACTGATCGCGCTCCCTGGGACCGATGGCAAAATTCGCATGGGGTTCGGTCATGCACACCGAGCCGTATTTCTCCAGATAGACGGGCGGGCCGCCCAACCAGCCGATCAGGTATTCGGACAGACGCTGTTTCACCATCGAGAGATTGGCCGCATGCATGCGACGAAGCTCGGTGAATTCGGGGTTTTCATCCATGATGTCATAGAACGCGCCGACCAGCGCCCGCACACCATCCTCGCCAAGTATCGCAAAAGGAGTTCTCATATCGTTCATTGCAACCTCAGGTAGTTCGCCACGATTATACACTTGCCAGGAAACTATTCTCGGGCCTGTTTTCGCGCTTTTCCTTGATCTCACACCAATATAGTGGAAATGACGGCTCAGCGCTGCGCATCAAGGGGTATGTCCTCCAGGGTCAGATCGCCGAGCGGGTAGGCGATGCAGGGCAGGATGTAGCCCGCCGCGATATCCTCCTGCCACAGACCGTGGGGAACGCGCCACTGGTACGTGATGTCGCCCTGCACGAGGCGGCAGCGGCACAGTCCGCAAACCCCGTTGCGACAGGGCTTTCTGACAGCCAGGCCGGACTGGTTGAGGGCATCGAGGACGCGCGACTCCGCCGTGCAGGTGATGTTGGTTTCTCCGTCGCGATAGTGAATGCGGATCAGGTGTGATGACACGTGGGTGCTCCTCACTCGACAGTGCGCTTCTTGCCGCTGGCCGCCCGAAAGCGGTTCTCGCTCTGCACGTAAATGGTGTCCGTGGTCGCCATGCTGGCGTGCCCCAGGTCCTCCGACAAGTCTTTCAGAGCGCGACCGCGCTGCACCTCCATGCTTGCACCGGTGTGGCGCAGCCAGTGCGTGGAGGCTTCATGGAGCTTTCTGGCACGCTCCTCCCCACTCCGCTTCTTCATTTTTTCATAAGATAAATCAAAGGCTTGCTGAACAATTCGAGCCAGCTGGCGAGCCGTCATGCCGCCCTGGCCACGGATTTTTTCCACCAGGGGGGCATTGTCGCCCGGGAAAGGGTAGGCTGGCAGCCCTCTGGCCCTGCGGTAGCGACCCAGGTAGGCGAAATACTCGGTAGGAACGCTGACATCGCGGATCTTGCGACCCTTGCCGTAAACCTTGAGCCACCAGTTTTCGTCGTAATCCTGCCAGAAATGCCCCATTTCAGGCGACCAGTCGGCGCGCTCGGAAAGCTCTGAAATTCGTAGAAACAAGGTCTTCAGGGTGGCCACGACAAACAGCGTGCGTTCGTGTGCTGGGTCGTTATCCGCCATTTCTTCGGCCGTTTTGAGCACGTAGCGCCATTGTTCGTCGGTAAGGCGGCGAACTTCCTTGACCTGGGCATCCTTGATCAGATACCGACAGTCGCTCTTTGCCAGCTGCGCCGGATTGCCATGACACAGTTCTTCATTCATCAAATGCTTGTAGAAAGCGATGATGGCCGTGAACAGGCCAAGTATCGTCTGTTGCGAGGGCCGGTAGCGCTTTTTGTCGGTTTCTTCGAGTTGCTGCTTCTTGGGCGCTTTCATGCGAAAAGGCCGCCAACCAGGGTTCGTCTCGTAAACGCCCGATACCGGTACGAAGCGATCCGCGGAGGTCAAGCCGATCCAGCTGAGTGGCGGTTTCCAGCAAAAATCGGCAAATGCCAGGATGTCGGCCTTGCGCAGATCATCCGCGGGCTTGTCGTGAAACAGAAACAGCCACAGCAGAAATTTTTCGACTTCGCCGCGAAAACGCGTAAACGTATGCTCGGATTTGTTGCGACCGATGTAGTTGAGGAAATCCAAACCCCATTGCCAGTGCTGCAGGCGCCAGGTGGGCCCGGATTCGAGAAATGCCTGTGTCTGGGGATAATCCGCCAAACGCATGCCTTGCAGTTCTTCAAAAGTTGGGTACAGGGGGACGGGATCGGGGATCTTCATAACTGTGGTTCTTGGTGGTTTTGGTGTTCAGGACGCAGTATATCGGCTTTTGTCTCTATGTCTAATACTAAACAATATAAGACATAGTGAGGTATCGTGTTCACGCAGCCCTGTACCCTCTCTGTATAATGGCGCTGGCTATTGTTCTGCATGGCCATTATTCTTGATGCGGATGGATTTTCCGGCTCCCCGCCTGTCAAAGACATCCACAGAAATTACAAGTAAAGGTGGCCTTCGGGCAGGATATGTTGATGTTTTCATTACGCAGTACCGCTGTCGTTCTGTTGATTCTGTGCAGTTCCGTCTTCGCGAAGGTGGAACCGCTGACGTTTTCTCCGTCGCAGGTACAAACCACCCTCGAAATGCTGGAAAAGCTGGGCTCCAAGCACTATGCCAGCGTTCCCCTCGATGACGAGCTGTCGAAGGCGTTCCTCAAGAACTACCTCTACAGCCTGGATCCGGGCCACGTGTACTTCCGGGCCGAGGATGTGCGCAATTTCGAGAAATGGAAGTTCACGCTCGACGACGCCCTGCGCCAGGGCGATCTCAGCCAGGGTTTTGCGATCTACAACGTCTACGCCAAGCGGGTCAGCGATCGTCTCGGCAAGAACATCGCCATGCTCGAGAATGGCGTCGAGTTCGATTTCACCGTGGACGAGAAGATCGTCTACAGCGACGATGAAGACGACCCCTGGGTCGAAACCGAAGAGGAACTGGATGAAGTCTGGCGCAAGCGCATCAAGGACAGCTACCTGCGCCTGCTGCTGGCCGACAAGGAAACGGATGAGATCCCCGAGCTGTTGATCAAGCGCTTCAAAACCACATTGAAACGCATCGAACAGTCCGACGCGGAGGATGTGCACACGCTCTACATGAATGCGTTCACATCGCTTTACGATCCGCACACTACCTATTATTCGCCCCGACAATGGGAAAATTTCAACATCAACATGTCCCTCAAGCTCGAGGGCATTGGCGCGGTGCTGCAATTGTCGGATGAAACGGCCTCTGTGGTGCGCGTCATTCCGGGCGGCCCTGCCGACAAGCAGGGCATTCTGGCACCCGAAGACAAGATCGTCGGGGTTGGCCAGGATGGCGAGGAAGTCCAGGACGTGGTGGGTTGGCGCCTGGACGACATCGTCGATCTCATTCGCGGTCCCAAGGGATCCGAGGTGCGCCTCGACATCATCCCCGCCAAGGGTGAAAGCGCGGGCGCCAATCGCGTCATCACCATCGTGCGCGATGAAGTGAAACTCGAGGAACAGGCCGCGAAAAGCCGTGTGCTGGAGTTCGCGCAGGACGGCCGCACCTTGCGGGTCGGCGTCATCGACCTGCCCGCTTTCTACAGCGATTTCGACGCCTACAATCGCAAGGATCCCAACTACAAAAGCACCACGCGCGACGTGGCGAATCTGCTCAACGAATTGCAGAAGCAGAATGTCGACGGGGTCATTCTCGATCTGCGCAACAACGGCGGTGGCTCACTGCAGGAAGTGGTGAAGACCACCGATCTGTTCATCAATCCCGGCCCGGTGGTGCAGATCCGCAAGAACAACCAGATTTTTCCCGGCTACAGATCTCGTTCCAAGCCTGTTTACGATGGCCCGTTGCTGGTGCTGATCAATCGGTTGAGCGCGTCCGCTTCCGAGATTTTCGCCGGTGCGATCCAGGATTATGGCCGCGGCTTGGTAGTTGGAACGCAAAGTTACGGCAAGGGTACGGTACAGGCCTTGCTGCCGCTGCACGAAGGCCAGATCAAACTCACGGAGTCGAAGTTTTACCGCGTTTCCGGCGACAGCACGCAGCACCGGGGCGTGCTCCCCGATATCACCCTGCCCTCCATCTACAATGTGGAAGACATCGGTGAAAGCAGCCAGGAATACGCCCTGCCCTGGGATCAGGTGCGCGCAACGCCGGTGCCGCGTCACGGCAATTTCGAGCCCCTGATCGGCGAACTTCGCAACCGTTACCAGACACGGGCCGCGACGGATCCTGACCATATTCTTCTGGTCAAGGAACTCGAGCTCAATCGCCAGCGCCGTGAGAAGAAGGAAGTGTCACTGAATCTCGAACAGCGCCGTCAGGAACAGACAGACTATGAAACTGCGCTGTTCGAACTGCACAACGCGCGCCGTGTCGCGAAATCACAGGCGCCTTATGAATCCATCGAGGCATGGCGCGCCGCGGAAGAAGCGGACAGCGAGAATGAAGATGCCGAAGAGTCTTCCAGCAGACACCGCCCTCTGGAGGACGACCCACTGCTGAAGGAGGCAGGCCTCATTCTGGTGGACCAGATTACGCTGTCGCCCAATGGCGCGCCGACCAATGAAGTGGTGGAGCACGACAAGCAGTGAAAATCGTTTCGTTCAACGTCAACGGCATTCGCGCGCGCCTGCATCAACTGGCCGCACTGATTGAAAACCATCGCCCGGATGTGATCGGGCTGCAGGAAACCAAGGTGGAAAACAGTCTCTTTCCCATCGCGGAAATAAGAGCCCTGGGCTACGAGGCGGTTTTCCACGGCCAGCGGGGGCATTATGGCGTCGCCCTGCTCTACCGCGGCGAGCTTCTCGCCAGTACGCAGGGCTTCCCTGCCGATGGAGAAGATGCCCAGTGCCGCCTGGTATCGGTGACATTGCCGGGCAAAAGCGGGCCACTCACCATTTACAACGGTTACTTCCCCCAGGGCGAGAACCGCGCCCATCCCGTCAAATTTCCTGCAAAGGAAGCGTTCTACCGCAATTTCCGCGAGCATCTCGATGTTGCGCACAAACCTGGGGATGCGCTTGTGGTGATGGGCGACATGAACGTGGCACCCCTCGACAAGGACATCGGCATCGGCGACCAGAACCGCAAGCGCTGGTTGCGTACGGGTAAATGCTGCTTTCTGCCGGAAGAGCGCGAATGGCTCACCACCCTGTGCAACTGGGGCTTGTACGACAGCTACGAGCACCTTCACACAGAGGCTGGAGAGCAGCGCTACTCCTGGTTCGACTATCGCAGCCGGGGCTTCGAGGACAATCCGAAGCGCGGCTTGCGCATCGATCTGATTCTGGTATCCAGGCCTGTGCTGGAGCGTCAGCGCGCGGCGGGTATCGACCATGAATTGCGGGCGATGGAGAAACCGTCCGACCACTGCCCCGTGTGGATAGAAGGAGATTTCTGACAGATGAGCAAGGCGATTGTCATCGATCGATACGGCGGCCCCGAGGTCATGGCCATCCGGGAACTGGACTGCGCCGCACCCGGCGCTGGTGAGGTTCTCGTTCGCCAGCACGCCATAGGGGTCAATTTCATCGACGTCTATCACCGCACCGGCCTCTATCCCTATCCCCTGCCCCTGACTCCCGGCTCCGAGGGTGCCGGTGAAGTCGTGGCGATCGGTGACGATGTCAGCGACGTACGGATCGGCGACCGGGTGGCCTATTCCGTGGCTCTGGGCGGCTACAGCGAGCAGCGTATCGTCCCCGCCAGTCAACTGGTGCCGCTGCCCGATTTCATCGACTATGACACGGCGGCCGCGGTGATGCTCAAGGGCCTCACCGCCTACTATCTGCTGCATGACACCTGGCCGGTCGGGCCCGGAGAAACCCTGTTGTTCCATGCCGCCGCCGGCGGCATGGGCCTGATTGCCTGTCAGTGGGCAGCGTCTCTGGGCGCGCGCGTGATCGGTACCGCGGGCGGGCCTGAAAAAGTTGCGCTGGCGCTGCAAAACGGTTGTGAAGCCGCGATCGATTATCGCGCCGACGACTTCGTTGCGCGGGTGCGGGAGCTGACCGATGGCGAGGGTGTCGACGTCGTCTACGATGGCGTGGGCCAGGCCATTTTCGAACAATCGCTGGACTGCCTGCGCCCGCGCGGCCTGATGGTCAGCTATGGCAACGCCACCGGGCCGGTCGCCGTTCCGGATCTGGGCATCCTCGCCCGCAAGGGTTCCCTGTTCCTCACACGCCCCACGGGTGCCCATTACTTTGCCACGCGGCAGGCCACATTGAGGGCGGCGGATGCGCTGTTCAACGCCATCGCGCGGGGCGCCATCAAGCCCTACATCGGCCAGCGCTTTCCCCTTGCGGACGCCGCGGCAGCTCACCGGGCTCTCGAAGGCCGCGCAACCCTGGGGTCGACCCTGCTGATTCCCTGAGGCCATGGCCCTGTCAACCTTTGTGGCGGCGTTGCGTTATTCGAAAGAGCAACCCCCAAGTAAGGATGATGGTCATGAAAATCTCTCTCGCCGTTGCCGTGGCGGTATTTCTGTTCAGCATCGCTCTGCCGGCGGCGGCGGATCGTCACAAGGGTCACCACCATTATCGAGGTCATGACCGCACCCTGATCATCCACCAGCACGCACACCCGCGCCACTACAAGCACGATCGCCGCGCCTACCACAGGGGCTATCGGGATGGTTACCGGCACGGTCATCGCCCGCACTACTATCGGCACGGCCCCACCGTTCACAACCACTACTACAGGGACGATAGTTACAAGTGGATCGGTGGCATGTATATTCTCGACGAATTGCTGCACCACCATCACCATTGACACGACATGACACGCCCGACGGGTCGCCGATCATGAACAGTCTGTCACCTGTGATGGATGCGGCTACCGGCCTACGACATGGAGAAATGACCAGTTTGGCGCAAAACACCGCAATGGACCAGTTTCTCTCCACGGTTGAACGGCGGGCTTATCTCATGGCGAGGACGGCACTGGGGAATCACGACGACGCCCTCGATGCCGTTCAGGACGCGATGTTGCTGCTGGTGAGAAAATACAGCCACAAATCCGATGAGGAATGGCGGCTGTTGTTTTTCAGAATCCTGCACAACCGCATCCGCGATATGATTCGCCGCCGCATGGTTCGCAATCGCTTTGGCGGCTGGCTGAACCGGCGTCTTGGCGATGATGATGAACTGGACGACCCCTTTCAGCATGTGGCGGATGTGGAAAGCAACAATCCGGGACACAATCTGGAGAGAAGACAGAGTATGGAAGCCCTGTCGCGGGCGGTCGCAGATCTTCCCACACGGCAGCGCGAAGCATTCATGTTGCGTTGCTGGGAAGGACTGTCTACCGCCGAAACCGCTGCTGTAATGAAATGCTCTGAAGGCAGCGTGAAAACACATTACTCAAGAGCATTGCATTGTCTACAGGAACAACTCAAGGAATACCGCGATGAATGACGTGGAAAAAGCCCTTCGGGGCGAACTCAGATCTGCGGAAAGGCAGCTCGGGCCGGCTGTCGAGGCCCGCCTGCGTGCCGCCCGCGAGCGCGCCTGCGCACAACCGGTGCCGCGCAAACTGGCCAGCCTGTGGCTGCCGGTCTCCGGCGTGGCGCTGGCGTCGGTGGTGTTCGCCGCCCTGCTGTTCTCTCCCCTCTCGCCTCTGCCTGGCGGCAGCCATAGCACGTCCTCTTTCCCTGAAACCGTGCAGGCGAAAGAGCTCGATTTCTATTATTGGCTGGCCGAAACCCAGAATGGACTGGACAGTTGATGATGCATAGGCAAATCGCTACCGCGCTGCTGGCGCTGTGTATCGCCATCCCGGCCCTGGCTGACTCTGCGCGCACCGGCAGATCGCCTTTCCATCTCCCGGTCATCGACCGGGAATCGCATCTGCTGAGCAAGCGCTGGGAAGACCTCAGTGATCGGGAAAAGCAGCGCGTCCGCGAAGCCAAGGAGAAATATGAGCGACTGCCCGCTGAGCGCCAGGAAAACCTGCGCCGCAAATGGGAGAAAATGCCCGAGCAGGAAAAAGATAAATACCGGCTCGACAATGGCAAACGGGAGCGCAAGTCACGCTGATTCAGCCCCGCCCCCTTCTCGCAAAGTGTTTTGAAGGTGTTCCGCCGCACCCCGTGCATTGCCTTCAAGTAGAATCACAACGGCAATCCGTATAAAATTCCGCCCTGTCTTAACGAGCCCCATAAAATTTGAGCTGGAGGTAGCTGTGGAAAGAGAATACATGGAGTACGACGTACTCATCATCGGCGCAGGCCCCTCTGGTTTGGCTGCCGCCTGTAGGATTCGCCAGCTTAACCAGGACGTCAGCGTCTGCGTGGTAGAAAAAGGCTCCGAGGTGGGTGCCCACATTCTATCTGGCGCGGTTTTCGAACCCCGTGCCATCAATGAACTTTTCCCCGACTGGAAAGAAAACGGCGCGCCCCTGCTGACGCCGGTGAGCGGCGACGACATCTATGTCCTGCGCAGCCCCACCTCTGGCATCAAGGTACCAGGCCTGTTCGTGCCCAAAACTATGCACAACGAAGGCAACTACATCGTCAGCCTGGGCAACGTGTGCCGTTGGCTGGCAACCCAGGCAGAAGCTCTGGGCGTCGAAATTTTTCCCGGTTTCACCGCTGCCGATGTACTTTACAACGATGATGGTTCGGTGAAGGGTATCGTCACCGGCGACATGGGTGTCGGGCACGACGGCCAGCCCACCGCCAACTACACGCCCGGCATGGAGCTGCACGCCAAATACACCCTCTTCGGAGAGGGTTGCCGCGGTCACCTCGGCAAGCGCCTGATCGAAAAATTCAAGCTGAGCCAAGGCAAGGATCCACAGCATTACGGTATTGGTGTCAAGGAGTTGTGGAAGGTTCCTGCCGAAAAACATCAACAAGGATTGGTGGTTCACTCCGCGGGTTGGCCGCTCGACGAAAGCGGCAGCGCGGGTGGCGGCTTCCTCTATCACCTCGAAGACAACCAGGTGGCTGTCGGCCTGATCACCGACCTCTCCTACAGCAATCCCTTCGTCAGTCCGTTCGAGGAATTCCAGCGCTACAAGACCCACCCGGTCATTCGTCAGTACCTGGAAGGTGGTGAGCGCATTTCCTACGGTGCTCGCGCCATCGTCAAGGGCGGACTCCAGTCTCTGCCGAAAATGTCGTTCCCCGGCGGCCTGCTGATCGGCGACGACGCCGGCACCCTGAACTTTGCCAAGATCAAGGGCTCTCACACCGCCATGAAATCCGGCATGATTGCCGCAGAACTGGTGGTACAGGCCCTGGCCGCGGGCAAGACGGGCGAAGAGCTGGACTACAAAACCGCGTTCGAGGCGTCCTGGATCTACGACGAGCTGCACATGCAGCGCAATTTCGGACCGGCGCAACACAAGTGGGGCAACATCATCGGCTCCGCCTACGCCTTTCTCGACATCAACATTTTCAGCGGCAAGCTGCCCTGGACGCTATCCGATCCCAAGCCCGACCACGAGCAGCTCAAGCTCGCCAAGGACTCCAAGAAGATCGACTATCCCAAGCCCGACGGCAAGCTGACGTTCGACCGCCTGACCTCGGTGGCCTTCTCCTACACGAACCACGAAGAAGACCAGCCCTGTCACCTGACGCTGAAGAATCCCGATATTCCCATCAGCCACAACCTGCCGC
>CAYXXZ010000093.1:0-11382 GCA_964469165.1 uncultured Porticoccaceae bacterium | reverse complement strand
CGCGGATGACCTCGATGCGCTCGATGGCGGACATCGGCGGAATGAAGCTGGTCGCTGTTTCGTTGAAGCCGTTGGGCGTCACGTTGCCCGCGGTGTTCTGGCGGCGGCCGTCAATCAGGATCAGCGTGTATTCACTGGGCAGGCCGCGGATACTGATGTTGAGACCGCCGGTTTTGCCGGTCCCCTGGCGCACGTCGACGCCTTCCACATCTTCCAGCGCCTGGGCGAGGTTGGCGTAGCGCTTCTTCTGCAGGTCCTCCTCGCTGAGCACACTAATGCTGGCGGGCGCATCGGTGACTTTCTGTTCGAAGCCGGCGGCGGAAACCACCATTTTCGCCAAAGTCACAGGGGTGTCGGCAGCGGCCCCGGTGCTCCTCGGCACCACCAGATAGCTGCCATTGGCCTGGCGCACAGCCTCCAGGCCGGTACCGGCGAGAAGAATGTCGAGCCCCTGGGAAACACTGTAGTTGCCCTGCAAGCCTGCGCTCGATTTGCCGGCCATGAGGTCGTTGCCCCCGCTGAGCTGAATGCCCGCGTCGCTGGCGAAGCGATTGACTACGGTGCCGAGATCACCCGCGGGGATGGCATAGTTCGCTGCGGCAGAAGCCTGCGGCGCGGGACCGCTCTGGGCATGAGCCGCTTCCACGGGCAGCAACACAGGCGCGGCCAGCAGTCCTACGAGCACCAGGCGCGACGCCATGGTGACAGGAAATTTCAGAACGCGTTCGGCGCCAGAATCGTGGTGGCGCGCGGTAAGGTTGCGGGTTGAACGCATCGGGGTGAGCTCCTCAGATAATCTTAGTGAACGTCAGGGTCCACAGGCCTTGAAGGGAAACCACTTCGCACCCTCGCGTCGATCGGCATCAACGGGCCAATATCGGGTTTTGGCTTCAGAAACGGCGGCGATCGGCATCGAGGTATCCGAAGTAAGAGTTGACAGTCTGTTTGCGGCAACAGGGGCGCCAGTGCAGCCGGTAAACAGCCTGTCTGCGGTGCCCCCTGCGGGCGGGCGCAACGATACAGAAAAACCCCCACAGATACAAACAATTATCATTTGCGCAGATAACAGGATGTGCTGTGGATTGACGAGGTCTTGGCAAGTTGCAAGCTTCAAAGCTGAGTCCAAACAATGTCTGACTTTCAGGCACTGGCGCGAAAGGCAATTGCACGGCCAATAAAACCGATTCGTGCAATGCCTCCAGCGCCTACAACGGCAAGTCCTGTCGCGCAGGAACCGCGCCAGACTGGTTCACCGTTACCTTCATTCCAGGCCGCGCGCCTCGAGCTCCATATTGGCGGCGGTACCATAGAGTCTGGATGTGGTGGCGGCGTCCAGGGTCTCCGGCGGCACCAGTGATGGCCAGGCATCGTAGAGCGGCTCGATCAACGCCTTGCTCTCGGCCACAGCGGCGGACAGAGCTTCGCTGCCCGCCCCATCGATGGCCGCAACCATGGCATCGGCGGTTTTGACGAAACCGAACGCATCCTGATATTCGTGGGCATTGACCATCTTGCCGCTGTCATCGACGGCGATGCCATATTCCTCGGCGGCGGTGCGCACCAGTTCCACGGCAACCAGCAACCAGTCCTGCGCGGAGGCGTCGACCTGCCCTTCCACGCGGTCGAGCTCGGCGAGCAGCGCGCTGTATGCAGCTTCCACTTCGCTGGCGTCCTTGTTCTCTTCGACGGATTGCGCCAGGCCGGTGAGTTGGCTGTCGAACGCGGGAATGCCACGCGCCTCGAAAGCCGGTTTGAGCGCGGAGTAGAGCTCATCTTCCGGATGTTTCATGTGGGTGCGCGCGTGGTCCAGGTGGCCGGCGCGAAACAGCTCCATGCCCACCAGCAGGTGGCCGCGGATCTGACCGAGCTGACTGAGAAACACCACATCATCGGTGACGGGATCATCGTCTTCGCTCATGCCCTCGCCTTCTCCTCCGACGGGAGCGACCTCGTGGGCGTGGGCCGGCGCGCTGTCGTCCAGGCCGGGTTGCACCTGCTCCGTTGCAACGGGGTCGCTGGTCACTTCAGTGGCGGGCTTGTTGTCGCAGCCGCTCAGGACACCGGCGCCGACCAGGGTTGCCACGCTCAGGCTCGACCAAAGTTTCAACTGTTTCTTCATAAAGAGTATGCTCCTCCGTCTCAGGTTTCGTGCAGTGCAGCCGAACGCCGCAACGACGCTGGCTTTATAACGCAGAGCGCGCCAATATTGCAAATGATTATCAATTGAAGAGCAATATGTTGATCTACATCACCGATATCCTGCCCCCCGAGATGCTGGCCGCCATCGCCGAAGCGACATCGGACCCCGCAACCTTTGTGTCGGGATCGGGCACGGCTTCGGGCAAGGCGCGCATGGCAAAGCACAATCTGCAAGCCGATGGCGGCAACGGGAAAATCCGCGGCGCCTTGAAGACCATCGAAACCGCACTGCTCAAAAATGCCCTGTTTCAGGCAGCCGCGAGACCCAGGCAACTGGTGCGTCTGATGATCAATCGCTACGACACAGGCATGTCCTACGGCTCGCACCTCGATGCACCGCTGATGGATGGCATCCGCACGGACCTGTCGTTCACGCTCTTTTTATCTCCACCCGAAAGCTATGAGGGCGGTCATCTGGTGCTGGAGATGGGCCACGGCCAGGAGTCGGTCAAATTGCCCGCCGGCGCGCTGGTGCTCTACCCCACCCGTTATCTGCACCGGGTGGAACCGGTCACCGCCGGCGTCCGCCTCGCGGCGGTGGGCTGGGTGCGCAGCCATGTACGCGACGAAAACCAGCGCGACCTGCTCTTCGATCTGGACACGGCACTGGCAGACATCCGCGCAGGCAACGGCGCACAAGGCCTCGAGCGCCTCGCCAATCTACGCGCCAACCTGCTGCGTCTGTGGGTGGATGACTGAATATCGCCGGCTCCGTGTAACGACCTGAGTTTCACGTTTCAAGTTGCACGTTTCACGTAAGAGCGGGGTGGCTCGCGGGTCGTTGAAACTCTCTGTACCGGAGTGCGGGTTAGTGTGATGTCATCGCCACAGGCCCCTACGTGAAACGTGCAACTTGAAACGTGCAACTCCGTCGAACAACGCCAGATCGTGAAAATACTCTCAGATTCTCGTCGCCCTCGGATTTTCGTTAGTCACACTGATACTTCTTGGCTATACTTGCCGCCGCGCAAGCCGCCCCCCTTCGCGGGAGTTCCCGAAAGGGAGGCTTGCCGATCCAGGTGGGTCTCGCCAGATCGAATCCTCAGTTGTTTTCCAATCCATAAAAAACGCCAAACCACAGGGAAGCCATTGCAAGCCGAAACAGGCGCGTTGCCGTCTGTTCGCGCGAAAGGACGCCGTCTGTCTGCAGATCGACACCATTCAACAACAGCCATTTCTATTCGCGGCACTGCTCGCGAAAGGTGAGGAAGAAAATGAAGTATCAGAGAACAACATTGGCGAAATTGGTGACCTTGTTTGCATCCGTCGCAGCGATGGATGCGGTTGCACAGCCACAGAGGGGAAGTGTCAGTGGGCTGGAAGAGATCGTCGTCACGGCGCAGCGCCGGGCGGAGAGCCAGCAGGATGTGCCTATCGCCATCACCACACAAACCGCCGACATGCTGGTTCAGTCCGGCATCGAGAGCACCCAGGAACTCGGCATGGTAGTGCCCAACCTGGTGATCACCCGCGAAGGCACTGCCCAGACCGCATTCCTGCGCGGTATCGGCAACCCCGCAGCGGGCGCCGGCCAGGAGCCGTCCGTCGCCTTTTATGTCGACGGTGTTTACAACCCCAACCCGACGTCCGCAACCATGGCGTTCAACAACATCGAGCGCGTCGAGGTACTGAAAGGCCCGCAGGGTACATTGTTCGGCCGCAACACCACCGGCGGTGTCGTGCACGTCATTACCAAGGATCCAAGCCACGAAGCCCAGGGCAGCGCCGAAGTTGGCGTCGGCAATTACGATACCGTCAAGGGCCGCTTCTACGGCACCACCGGGCTGAGCGACGATCTGGCTGCAGATTTCGCGGTTGCCTATGAAAATCAGGACAAGGGCTTTGGCCGCAACGTCACCCACGACAAGCGGCGCCGCGGCACCGAAGATCTCGCGTTGCGCAGCAAGTGGTTCTGGACGCCCGGCGACAACACCGAGGTTCGCGCCAGTGTATCCTACTCCGATACCGTGACCGGCTACGGCCTCGACCGCGACCTCGCGCCAGGCGCCTACGGCCTGCAGGGCCTTACCCCTGTCAGCGGCTGGCAGGACGTGGGTGTCTATGTGTTCTCCGAGGGCCGCACCAATGCCCTGTCCACCACCCTGCACGTCGTCCACCAGCTCGACAATTTCGACCTGGTCAGCATCACCAGCTATCGCAATGACGATCTCGAATACGACTATTCGTCCAACGGCACCGCGCTGCCCGCCGTCAACGTAAACGCCAACATGGGGCAAGACACCGTCACCCAGGAGTTTCAGCTCGTCTCCTCGAACGACAGCAACCTGCAGTGGATGGTTGGCCTGTACTACTTCGACAGCAAGGCGCAATGGGAACCCATCGGCCTGACGTCCGATACCGGCGCCTTCGGCTCCCTGACCGGCCTCAACGTTCACAGCAAACAGGACAGTGAGTCCTACGCCGTGTTCGGCCAGGCGACCTGGAGCATCACCGACCGCACCCGCCTGACATTCGGCGGTCGCTGGAGCAAGGATGACGTGGAACTCAATGGCGTGACCGAATATGCCGTCAATGGCACGGTGGTATCCACCTCACTGCCGTTTGCGGCATTCCCCGGCTTCGACAATACCGTCACCTATGAAGAGCCCACCTACAGAATCGGTATCGACCACGATGTGGGCGAGAACGCCATGGTTTATGCCAGCTACAACCGCGGCTACAAAACCGGTGTGTTCAACCTGACCGTCACCGCCGCACCCGAGCGCGCTGTCGAACCGGAAATCGTCGATGCCTACGAGATAGGATTCAAGTCCGACCTGTTCGACAGGCGCCTGCGCCTCAATGGTGCGCTGTTCTACTACGACATCAAGGATCTTCAACTGCCCGTGGTGGTGGTCGGCGGCATGAGCACCCGCAATGCCTCAGCTGCGGAAATCCTTGGCGGCGAACTGGAGCTCAACGCGGTGGTGACCGACCGTCTCTCCGTCCACGGCGCCATCTCGGTACTGGATAGCGAGTACAAGGACTTCCACAACGGTCCGCTGTTCACCCCCAACCCACCGGCACAGGGCGGCAACCGCACCGATTCCGGTGATCTCTCCGGGCGGGACCTGCAGAAAGCACCGGATTTCACCTTCAATGCCAGCCTGGTCTATGAGGTGCCCACCGAGGTCGGAACGTTCAACGGTACCCTGTCGTACTTCTACAACGACGGCTTTTACTGGGATTCCGAGAACCGTCTCGCAGAGCCTTCCTACAGTGTCGTCAACGGCCAGCTGTCCTGGGCCGACCCCCGCGATAACCTGAAGGTGACCCTGTGGGGCAAGAACCTGACGGATGAGGAGTACACCATCTACGGCTTTACGTCCGCCAGCGGCGATCTTCTGGCGCCGGCCGAGCCGAGAACCTATGGCGTCACCCTCGGCATCAGCTTCTGATTACTGACTGCCAACCACTGCCTCACCCGCGCACGCTGTGCGGGTGAGGCAGCCGTAGCCGTCAAGGCCTGGCCAGTGCCTTTGCCAGAACCTGGTGAAAATGACGGATGCGGCTTTCCTGATAGCGCCCCAGGGTGCAACCTTCAGGGTCTCCCGGCCAGGTATTGAGGCCAATCTGCACGAACGGCATGTTCTGATCATCCTGATCGAAAACCTGTCCCATGGCGCCGATGTGCGTCTCGAAACTCTCGTCGGGGCCCAGGCGAATCATGGCCGGCGCCGGTGGCGACGGGCCGTTGTCGGGCTTTCTGATCAGCATCCAGATATCGAAATAACAGGTGTCGGCGCTGTCCGCGTTGGGCCGGAACTGATAGACCAGCGGCAGGCCCTCGCCGTACCAGGGACAGAAATTGGGAAAGGTGAAGTACTGGATTGAATCGAGCATTTCCGCATCGGACAGCTCGCTGTAATCGGCGCCGGTCATCTCTTTCAGGGTGTTGCGCCGCCATTCGGCGATGGTTGCGCGGTCATAGATATCCGGCGGCAGTTGATTGGCCTGATCGGCGCGCAGTGCGTTGAGCAGCGCCCACACATCGGCAATGGCGCCCAGGGCGCTGCCATCCCGGGCGTGCTTGCTGGGCACCCCGGTGGGCGTGATACTGCGGCTGAAATGGGCGTCACCCTCATCCCAGATATCGTATTGTGTGCCGTGCTCCGCCACTGACGACAGCGCCTGGGGATGGGTCTGCATGAGGTGGTAGGCTTCCAGGAAAGCCTCCATGGCCACCTTCCAGTTGGCGTTGATGGTCTTCTGCACGTGCCACAGGGAAAAGCGTTGCTCCAGTGGCCAGCGTGCGAAATGCCGGGTCATCGAACCGAGATGCTCCGCCAGGGTGATGCCCTTGAGGTCGGGGTTGATGAACACGAAGCCGCCCCAGGTATCGACCTGTACCGGCCGCAACCCGTATTTGCTCGCCTCGACATCGGGAAAATCCCAGGCGCCGGGATACCACGCCAGTTCACCTTCCAGGTTCCAGCTCCACGCATGATAGGGACAGCGGAAAATCTCCGCGCCACAGCCACTTTCGTCCACCAGGCGGCGGCCGCGGTGCAGGCATACGTTCCAGAATGCCTTGAATGTCTGCTCCCCGCTGCGCACCACCAGAAAGGAAAGCCCAGCCACGTTGTAGACGAAGTGATCGCCCTTGTTGGCAATCTCGTCTTCGCGGCACACCACCTGCCAGGTGCGCTTCCAGACCTTCTCCACTTCACGGCGGTGATACTCGTAAGAGGTATAGCGCTCGGGAGGCACCTTGTCGGTACCCAGGTTGGTGGATCGCTCGTCTGTGAGGAAAGCCGGAACCGGTTTGCTGTCCGCGCGCGCGAGATCGCGCCAGTTGGGCGACAACTCGGTGCCCAAACCCCGTTGAAAATCGTTGAATTGATCCTGTACGTTACCCATCGTGCTCCAGAGCCTCCCGGCCTCTCGGCCTTTCCACTCCGCTCCCGTGATGCCATTGGTCGCTTTATCGTCGCACAAGCAGGATTACTGTGCGCATGCTTACTTTATGACCGACAGGCCGCCCGGCGCTACCCCAATGTCGGCGTTTGTTGACCTGGGTCAAACGTAAGGATTCGCTATGTTCCTTGCAGCGCCCAGCACTCGCCGCAGCGGCACGGCCTATTCCGCCCGCAGCGCGTCGATGGGATTCAGGCGCGTGGCATTCATGGCCGGCTTGAGCCCCGCAACCAGGCCGATGGCCATGGACAGCAGCAGCGCAGCGGCGATGATACCGGGCTCGATGCCGATGGGCAGTCCCGGCACCAACAGTTTGGCAACGCCCAGAAACAGCACGATGACCGCAACCCCACAAAGCCCACCCACGAGGCCGAGCAGTACAGCCTCGCCGAGAAAGAGATTTCGCACCTGGCGCCGCGTGCCGCCGAGGGCGCGCAGCAGCCCGACCTCGCTGACGCGTTCGCTGACCGTGATCATCAGAATGGTGGTGATGCCCACGCCGCCCACCAGAAGGGAAATGGCGCCCAGGCCCGCGCCCGCGAATTTGAGGATACGCAGGATGTTGTCCATGGTTTCCAGCATCTGATCCTGGGTGACGATGGTGAAGTCCTCGAAACCATGGCGGCGTATCAACAGGTCCTTCACCCGCTTCACGATGTCCGCCGTGGGCGTGCCGGGACTGTAGAAAATATCGATCTCCATCAGGCTTTCGCGATTGAACATCTGCAACGCGCGCACTGAGGGAATGTAAATCATGTCGTCGAGGTCGTTGCCGAGAAAATCCCCTTTCGAGGCCATCACCCCCACCACCCGGAAGCGGTTGCCGCCGATGTGCACGTGCTGTCCCAGGGGATTGCTCTGGCCGAACAGCTCTTCCCTCAGTTTGCTGCCGAGCACGGCAAAGGCACGGGCGCGGGTGAAATCCTCCTGCGGCAAAAAAGTGCCGGATGCCACGGTCAGCTTCCAGGCCTGGTCCGCCTGTGGTCCGACCCCCGCGATGTTGGTATAGCGACTGCGGCCCTGCGCCTTGACCTGCGAGTTGCCCATCACCACCGGCACCGTCTGCAACACCCCGGGCAGGCGCGACAATGCCTCGGCATCTTCCAGACCGAGGGGTCGCGTGGTGCTCATGATTCCGCCCAGGCCGAAGGTTTCGGCCTTGCCCGGCGTGACGGCGACGATATGGCTGCCAAACTGGGAAAACTCCTCGAGCACGAAACGGCGCAGCCCCTCGCCCAGAGAGCTGAGCAACACCATGGCGGCGATACCGATGGCAAAGCCAACGATGGTGAGCAGAGAGCGCAGCTTTTGCGTCATCAGCGCACCGCCGATCCACACCACACCGTCCTGCAGCTTCATTCGGCGATACCTTTCATCGCCAGTACCGGATCGAGAGCCGCGGCCTTCTTCGCGGGAAGCCAGGAAAACAGCAGGCCCGACACCACCGCCGTGGCCACCGCCGCGGGCGCGGCCCACACCGGCGGCATCAAGGGAAAGGCCGGCCACAGGGCGCGCAACGCGAATACCACCCCATAGGCGAAAACCACACCGCACAGCGAGCCCACGCCCACCAGAATCAGCGATTCACCGAGAAACAGCCCGCGCACATCCTTGCCGCTGGCGCCGATGGCCTTGAGCAAGCCGATTTCGGCACGCCGTTGACTCACCGAAATCAGGCTGATGTTCATGATGAGAATGCCCGCCACCAGCAAGCTGATCGCGGCGATCGCGGCGATCGCCAACGTCAGGGTGAAGAGAATATTATCGAAGGCTGCCAGCAGCGAATCCTGGCTGACGATGGTGATGTTGTCCTCGCCGTCGTGGCGATCGCGCACCAACTGGCGTATGCGTTCCTGGGCGAGGAGCTCGTCGGCGCCTTCCTGCAATTCGAGCAATACCCGGAACATGGCCTGGGTGTTGAACAGCTGCATCGCGGTCGGCGCGGGAATGATCGCCAGATCGTCCATGTCCATTCCCATCGACTCGCCCACGTCGCCGAGCACGCCGATGACGCGCATGCGCCGGTCGCCGATGCGCACCCATTCGCCAACCGCGTGCTGGTGGCCGAACAGCTCGTTCTTCAGGCGCGGCCCGAGCACGGTGACCGCGAGCGCATCCTCCCTGCTGCGCACTGGCAGCTCCTGTCCCACAGCCACCTCGAAGCCCCGCAGCGAAAAAAATCCCTGCGTGGTACCCACTGCCAGCACCTCTCTGGACAGCCCCCCTCGGGAAATGTTGGCGGTGCCCGGCAATAACGGCGCCACCTCGCTGATCGACGGGATGCGAGCCATCGCCAGTGCATCGGCAAGGGTGATGTCTCGCGGCGCGGTGCCGTATATCGGCGGATGCCCGCCCACGGTTTCATTGCGGCCCGGAAACACGATGAGCAGGCGATTGCCCAGGCGCGAGAATTCCGCATCGATGTAGCGTCGCGCACCCTCCCCCAGGCTCGTCAGCATCACCACCGAGGCGACCCCGATGGTCACGGCAAGCAGCAACAAGAATGTGCGCATGCGCTGCGCGACGAAGACGCGACCATTGAATCTCAGCTGATCGGCCCAGAGGATCATGAGGCTCTCAACCCTCCTTCTCGTCTGCGGCCACCGTGCCATCGACCATGCGAATGCGGCGCCGCGCGCGCTGCCCGAGATTACTATCGTGGGTGACCACCACCAGGGTGATGCCCTCGCGATTGAGGTTTTCGATCACCTCGACGATGTCGCGCCCCGACGCCTGGTCGAGATTGCCCGTGGGTTCGTCGGCCAGAAGGATCTTCGGCTTCATGACGATGGCGCGGGCAATCGCCACACGCTGCAACTGGCCGCCGGAGAGCTGGTTGGGCCGGTGCGTCATGCGCTCGCCCAGCCCCACCATGGCGAGCATCTCCTGCGCGGCCTTGCGGCGCTCACTGGCGGAGATTCCCGCCAGCATCATGGGCAGCTCCACGTTTTCGCGGGCGGTGAGGCGATTGACCAGATGAAAGGCCTGAAAGATGAAGCCGATATTGTCGCGCCGCAGCGCCGCACGCGCCTCTTCATCCAGACCTTCGGTAGCGGTGCCGGCAAGCTGGTAGGTGCCGGAGTCCGGACGGTCGAGCAGGCCGAGCATGTTGAGCAGCGTGGATTTGCCCGAACCGGACGGTCCCATGATGGAGATGTATTCGCCCCCATCGATGTCGAGGGACAGGCCGCGCAAGGCGCGCACGCGTTCGTCCCCCATCAGGTAGGTTTTGTTGAGATCGCGCAGCTCAATCAGCGCCATTGCCACCGTCCACGCCGCGCACCACTGCGGGCGCGCCCTCGACCACCCCCGCGCTGCCGATGTTGGCGACGATTTTCTCGCCCTCGCTCAGCCCGCCGCTGATTTCGGTATGGCGCCAGTTGGCGATACCCGTGGTGATCTCGCGCTTTTCCAGCCTGCCATCCACCACGACCAGCACGAACTTGCCGTCGAGGATCAGCTCGGTGGGAATGCGCAGGGTGTTTTCGTGGGTTTCGAGGATGATTTCCATGTCGGCGCTGTAACCTGCCAGCAGGCGCACGTCATTGTCCAGGTTCTCGAACTGCGCCTCGATTTCCACGGTGCGCGCCTGTTTCTCCAGATCGAGCACGTAGGGCGCGATGCGAGACACCACGGCGGGGAAGTCGCGACCGCGAAACGCGTCGAGACTGGCGCGCACCGGCAGGCCCACGGTGATGTCCGCCGCGTCCACTTCGTCGATGGGCGCGGTCATGTAATGGCAGTCGTCGGTGATGAGATCGATCGCCGGCGGCGTCGGAATACCCGGCGGCGACGGGGTGGCGTATTCGCCTATCTTGCCGGTCACTTCGGCGACGGTACCGGCAAAGGGCGCGCGCAGTTCGGTGAGCGCCAGGTTGGCTTCGGCCACTTCGAGGCTGGCGGCCGCCTGCAGTTCCCGCGCGCCAGCGGCGGCGCAGTTCGCGGCACTGGCTTCCGCCTTGGCGGCGGCCAGGTCGGCGGTCTCCTGGGAAACGAGCTTCTTGGCAGCAAGGCCAACCAGGCGGCGCGCTTCGCGAGCGTCGGATTTCGCCGCGATGCATTGACTGTCCTTGTCGCGCGCCGCGGAATTGACCGCCGCATGCGCCTCGGAGACCCGCGCCTTGCGGTCCAGATTCCACAACGCGATGAGCAGCTGTCCTTCTTCGACGTGGTCGCCCTCCTCCACCAGCAGTGCCTCGATCTGGCCGCCAATGGGCAGCGACAGTTTCGAGCGCTGGCAGGCCTCGATGGTGCCAGCCCGGGTGT
>CAYXXZ010000092.1:0-11420 GCA_964469165.1 uncultured Porticoccaceae bacterium | reverse complement strand
CGTCCGGTGTCGCGAAACCGCCGGGGCCGAGGAAGGAGAGAATGTTTTCCATGCGGATGCTGCGCAACACGGGGTCTTCGTCCTTTGGCGCAATGGTCCAGGCGCGCGCGATCATGCGGTTGTGCGCCACGGGAACGATGGAGCGAATCAGGATGGTCTGTTGATCGTTGATCACCGAGTTGGGGAACACCACCATGTTGGAGTTCATGTCGCAGACGTCGTTGCCGAGCTCCTCACCCAGCCGCGCGATGACTTCCGCGCGCTTCTCGGCGATCTTCTGCTTGGCCTCTTCTCCCCAGGGTGGCAGCCACTGCGCAATGGGCCGGCCGGTGAGAATCGGCATCTCGAAACAGGCGTGGCCATTGCCGAGGCTGTAGGCATTGCCGCGCACACCGGGGTCGATATCGGCGCCCTTGAGCATTTCCATCATGTAATCCACGTACGTGGCGTGGGTCTGGTTGAGATGGTAGCCGTCGTAGCTGTTTTCACACAGCAGCTTGTAGTTGGCCTTGATCTCGTACTCGTGGACGCCGGAGATCATCTCGAAGCCAGCGGTGGTTTGGGCCGCGATGCGATCGAGGCGCTTGCCGGCATCCGCCAGGTATTCGTCGAGCGGCATGGCGTCGTCATCGAAATTGACGAAATAAAAACCGGCGCGCTGCGCGACATTCTTGACTCTTTTCAGCTTGACGCCGGCCTCGCCCTCATCGAAATAATGTTTCGGGTAGGCGGCGTCGAACTCGTGGGACCCCGTCGAAATCAGTTGCCCGGTGTTGCGGTAAACCCAGCCGTGGTAGGGGCACACGAAGGTCTTGCGATTGCCGCTCTTCTGCTTGCACACCGCGGGGCCGCGGTGCAGGCAGGTGTTGTAAAAGACGTTGACCTGGCCGTTGTTGTCGCGGTTGAAAATGAGTTCGCGATCGATGATGCGGCGGGTGACGAAATCACCTTTCTTCTCGATTTCCGCCTCGTGACCGAGCACCAACCAGCTTTTGTACAGAACTTTCTGTTTCTCTTCTTCAAAAACCTCGGGGCATCGGTAGGCGTCGCGATTGACGCGGAATATCTGTTGGCTCGGATCGTATTGAACGAACTTTGACTCATAAGGGGGTATCTTGCTCATAGCGGTGCTCCTGCGCTGGCGGCGGCTCTCTTATCTGTGTAACGAACGATATATATATTACGGAACCGGTTCGGGCTTTTCAATAGCTGCTTTTCCATGGTCGACCTCTTGCATGGGGGCTGGTGTTTGGGTAAATTATATATCAATCGTTATATAGAAAAACCTTGATCTGCATCATGGTTTGACGGGTACCGCCGTCCGGTATAGGTTGCCGGTAGCTGTCATGCCGCGAGCGGGCAGCGTTCGCTCCACGCCGTACTGCGGATCTGTGTGAACAAAGTGATAGAAACCAACGCAGATTCGATGTCGTCTCTGCAATGTCATTCGGAGGTATTTGTGTCAAACCAGAAATTGCTGGAAGGAAAAGTCATCGTCGTCACCGGGTCGGGCAGCGGCGTCGGTCGCGGTATTGCGCTCGAGGCGGCACGCCAGGGCGCCAAGGTGGTGGTCAATGATATCGGGCGCACAGAGGCGGGCACCGCCACGGCGCAACAGGTGGTCGATGAGATCGTGGCTGCCGGTGGCGCGGCTGCCGCTTCCACCGACAACATCGCGCAGTGGGACGGCGGGCAGCAGTTGGTGCAATGCGCGCTCGACAACTTTGGTCGTATCGATGGCGTGGTCAACAACGCAGGCGTTCTGAAAGACAAGATTTTTCACAAGATGAGCGAGGAAGATTTCGACTTCTCCATCGCCGTCAACCTCAAGGGCTGTTTCAACGTGGCGCGCGCGGCCGCGACCCATTTCAAGGAGCAGGGTTCCGGCGCCTTCGTGCATATGACGTCTACGTCGGGCCTTGTCGGTAACTTTGGTCAGGCCAACTACTGCGCGGCAAAGCTCGGCGTGGTGGGGCTTTCCAAGGCCATTTCCCTGGATATGCAGCGTTTTGGCGTCACCTCGAACTGTATCGCGCCCTTCGCCAATACGCCCATGGTGGCGGCGGGCATTCCCAAGGAGACACCCGAGCAGATCGCGCGCTGGAAAGTGATCGAGCGCATGGAGCCCAACAAGATCGCGCCCTTTGCCTGTGCCTTGATGACGGATGCGGGCCGCGAGGTAAGCGGGCAGATCTTCGGTGTGCGCGCCAACGAGATCTATCTTTTCAGCCAGCCGCGGCCGATGCGTACCGCCCATGCCGGCGGCGACGGCTGGACCACCGCCGATGTCGTGGAGCGTGTATTTCCGATGTTCAAGCCCAGTTTCTACAACCTCGACCGTTCCATGGATGTCTTTACCTGGGACCCTGTATAAACATCGATCCGCGTCAGTGGGGGAGAAGGCATAATGAAAAAGACGTCTTTGCGAATGGGAGAATTCAATCTCGACCATATCGGCCTGTTCGATTTCGCGCCCGAGGATTTTCGCGCGTCATCCACATACTTCGGTCTGCAATTGGCGGAGGCCTATTTCATCTCCCATTTGCGCAGCCCCGACCTCAAGCACCACTTCCATGCGACGCGCCCGGTTTATCTCACGTCGAGCTCGGGCATGCTGTGCGGCAGATCGCATGCCGACGGCGTTTACAACGATCCGCGCGGCGAAAAATTCCTGCGCGGCGGTTATGTGGAGCGCTACATCGACGGCAACGGCAACCTGGCGTTTCGCGGCAGTGGTGGTACCTGGAGCGGCGGTGTCGAGAAAACCTATGAGGCGGCATTCGGCGACGAGGTTGTGTGGCGCGATTCCGGCGAGCTGGAGCTCAAGGGGCGTCTGCTGGGGCCGGGTACTCAGGTGCACGTGCCCTGGCGCGACGGCGCCACGGCGGGTGGCACGGCCCACACCGGTGTGTTCTACGAAGTGTCTGGCCACCTCTTCGGAGAACCCGTGGTAGGCATCGTGGTGCTGGAGCAGATTTTCAGCCCGCTCGGGCAATCCGTGCACAACAGTGTTTTGCGCAAAAAATATGTGGGTGCGTGGAATGGCTTTGCCAATGTCTTCGAAGATGGTTCTGTGCAGTATGGCCAGTTCGGTTACGGTGCCGGGCCCTTCAAGCACGCCATGATCGTCGACGGCGACAGGCATGTGGTGTCCCATGTGCGCAGCATCGACGCGCAGACGCGCGACAACGGCCTGGGCGCGCGCCTCGAATATCACCTCCACAACGGTGAGACCTGGGAGTCCGTGGTGGAAGCCAATGGCACCAATATGGACCTTCTCGCCACGGCCCGCCAACAGGGATCGAGCGCTCAGGTACACAAAGGGTATGTGGGCCCGCTTGGCGAAGCGCGCAAACGGCGTGCCTGGTATTCCATTCTGGAGTGGTTTCCCGAGCGCATGGTCACCGATGCGTCCGATGCCGAAATCGCACTGCCAGCGGGTTTTTAACAGGGGGTCGATACCTCGCCTCCGCCATTCATCATCGAAAAGAAAGAAACAGGATAGGAAAGCATATGCATTACGAGAGACCCATTTTCAGCGAAGAGCACCGCCTTTACCGCGAATCCGTCAGGCGTTTCTTCAAAACGGAAGTCGAGCCCAACCTCAAGGACTGGGAAGCGGCGGGCCGTTATCCGCGCGAGCTGTTCAACAAGGCCGGCGCAGCCGGCATTCTGTGCGCCGGCTTTCCCGAGGAGTACGGCGGCGGTGGCGGCGATTTCCTGCACCACGTGATCATGCATGAGGAGAGCGGCTTCTCCATCGCCGGTGCCTACCTCGACGGCGGCCTCAACACCGATGGTTCCGCCTACATGATCTACCGTGCCGGCACCGAAGAGCAGAAACGCTACTGGATTCCCAAATACGCCAGCGGTGAAGTGGTCGCCGAGGCGGCGATCAC
Organism: uncultured Porticoccaceae bacterium; assembly: GCA_964469165.1. Lineage (GTDB taxonomy): Bacteria > Pseudomonadota > Gammaproteobacteria > Pseudomonadales > Porticoccaceae > CAYXXZ01. The sequence goes on along the minus strand of CAYXXZ010000092.1, from coordinate 7,521 downwards.
CGAGCCCGGCGGCGGTAGCGACGTTGCGGCAATCAAGACCACGGCGGTTCGCGATGGCGATCACTACGTCGTCAACGGTTCGAAGGTGTGGATCACCAACGGCAATTACTGCGACATGTTCCCCACGGTGGTGCGCACGGGCAGCGGTTCGTCGGGCGGCAGCTTCAGTATTCTGCTGATTCCGGCCGACCTCGAAGGGGTGTCCACCGGCAAGAACCTGGAAACTATGAACCGGGGCTGCGGCGATCTCGCCGAAGTATTTTTCGACAACGTGCGCGTGCCTGCCGAAAACCTGCTGGGCGGCGCCGAAGGGCAGGGCTTTGGCCATGCCATGTCGATTCTTGCCGACATGCGCCTGGCAGAAGGTGCGCGCTTTCTTGCCGCCGCGGAGCTGGCATTCGAAATTACCCTGGATTATGTGAAAAGCCGCAAGGCGTTCGGACAGCGCATTTTCGATTTCCAGAACACCCAATTCAAACTGGCGGAAATGAAAACCCAGCTCAGCATGGGGCGCGCCTTTATCGACAGTTGTCTGGCCAAGGCCATGAAGGGGCCCGTGGATCCGATCGAGGCATCGATGGCCAAACTGTCCATGTCGGAGCTGGAAGGTCGTGTCATGGACGAGTGCGTGCAGCTCCACGGCGGCAACGGTTTTTCCAATGAATATCCGATCTCCAAACTTTACACCACGGCCAGGGTGCACCGCATTCTGCTGGGCACATCCGAGATCCAGAAGTTGGCCATCGCCCGCAGCCTTTGAGCAGCGGGTTTGATTGACGGACGCGGTTGTGTGCGAGTGGGGTTTGCCCTCTCCCCAACCCTCTCCCTGAAGGGAGAGGAAGTTGAAAACCTTGCTTGCATTGCTCCCTCTCCCTTCAGGGAGAGGGCCGGGGAGAGGGAGGGCCAGATTTGCCAAGTAACCCATTCGTTTCAAAATAAACCACATTATTAGAAAGAGGCAACCATGTTAGGCAAGTGGATCTACCTGGGGCAGCGCAATCCGAGACTGAGCCGGGAGCAGTTTGTCGAGCGCTGGCTCAATCATCGCCGCATCGGTGTGATGCCGGCGATGGCGGCAGAGTTTGTCGGCGCTACCTATTGCGCGGTCCGTGAAGCGAAGCCCGGTCTCGATATGTTGAGCGACGAATACGATGGCCTGGGGCTTTTTCCACTCAATGGCTTGTATTCCATTCCACTCATTGCCAAAACCCTCAAGCAGGATTACATCCAGGCGGATGAGCAGCGTTTTTTCAATCGTCACTCCGAGGAATTCTCGCTGTTCGGTGCCGAAAACATGCTGCGCAAAGGGCCCGATGGCAAGGCGCTGGCCGTTCAGTTTCTGCGCCGCGGAGCCGAGGTTTCACCCAGGGATTTCGCACAGCAGTGGCAGGACGCCGGCGCTACTTTTTGTGGCAATGCCAACATCGCGCAGGGCTTGTGCCGCTACATACACAATACTGTGGTGGCGCCACCGCCGCCTGGTTTTGGCTATGACGGGGTTGCCGAACTCTGGTTCGACAGCCTGGAAAATCTGGAAAAAGCTCTTGCCGACATCAACACCATCATGGCCGACCTGCCTTTCATCGATTCGCGCAATTCCTTTTTTGTTCACGGAGATATCGTGATGAGCCGCCCGCGAGGTGATGCCTGAATTTTTTGTGCCTGGCAAACTCCCTCTCCCCGGCCCTCTCCCTGAAGGGAGAGGGAGTCTTTCCAAGAGGGTATGGGATTGACAGCCCCCTCTCCCTTCAGGGAGAGGGCTGGGGAGAGGGCAGATATGCTGCCGCTCCTCACTCTGACGACTTTATTGGGTAGCGAGAATATGGATAAGAAACACTTTTTGTTCAGCGACGAACAAATGGAAATTGCCGACCACTTTGCGCGCCTGATCGCAAGCCAGGTGCCGAGCAGGCGCTGATTGACAGCCCCCTCTCCCTTCAGGGAGAGGGTCGGGGAGAGGGCAGATGCGCTGCCGCTCCCCACTCTGATGACTTTATTGGGTAGCGAGAATATGGATAAGAAACACTTTTTGTTCAGCGACGAACAAATGGAAATTGCCGACCACTTTGCGCGCCTGATCGCAAGCCAGGTGCCGAGCAGGCGCTGATTGACAGCCCCCTCTCCCTTCAGGGAGAGGGTCGGGGAGAGGGCAGATATGCTGTCGCTCCCCACTCTGACGACTTTATTGGATAGCGAGAATATGGATAAGAAACATTTTTTGTTCAGCGACGAGCAGATGGAAATTGCCGGCCACTTTGCGCGCTTGATCGCAAGCCAGGTACCGATGCAGGAGGTGCGCCGGGTTTTCGAAGGCGAGAAACCCTACAGCGTCGAGACCTGGCAGCAAATGGCCGAACAGGGCTGGCTGGCGCTGGCTGATGCCGATGGCGGCGCGGGTCTGGGTCTGACGGATCTCTGCCTGCTGGGCCTGCATATCGGCAAAGCCCTTGCGCCACTGCCTTTTCTCGGCCACGTCGCCTTTGCCACCCAGGCGCTGGTGCGCTTCGGCAGCACGGCGAACAAACAGGCTTATCTTGAGAAATTCACCCGCGGCGATGCCCTGGCCACCCTGGCGTTTCGCGAAGCGGGTCAGGACGACTGGCGACAGGCTCCCAGCGCAACTGTACGTGGCGGCCTGCTGACCGGCACCAAGGTGGCGGTCGCCCATGGCGCGCAAGCCGACGTGGCCATCGTGGCAGCGCGGCAACTGGATGGCGCAAATCCGCAAGGTATTTCGCTGTTTCTTGTGGAACTGGCGCAGGCTGGTGTCACCAGAACCGAAGCGGAAACCATCGACCCCGCATCCCGTTACGCAACGCTGGTATTCGATGGCGCAAAAGCCGTACCCCTGCACGATGGCGCCATCGCCCAGCAGGATTACGAGCAGCTCATCTACAGCGGCGTCGTTGTCGATGCCTTCATGCAATTGGGCAGCGCCCAGGCGGCTTTTGCCGCGGCGCGTCAGTACGCGCTGGACCGTTACGCCTTCGGGCGGCCCATCGGTTCATTTCAGGCCATCAAGCATAAATTGGGGCGCATGTACGAAAGCCTGTGCATCGCCGAGGCCAACTGCCATTTCGGCGCCGCCGCGATGGCCTACAAACCGAGCCTGCTGGCAGTGGCGGCGGCATCCGCGCACCTTGCCGCGGTGGACGCCTTCAATCATTGCGCCAGGGACAACAACAAGATCCACGGCGGCATCAGTGCCACCTGGGAGCACGACTGCCACCTGTACTATCGTCGCGCCAAGCTCGCCGCCGTTGCCCTGGGCAACACTACCACCTGGAACGCCATTGCGGCGCAGGCGCTCTTTGAACAGCAACAGAACATGGCCATCGATCTCGCCGATTTCGGGGGTGAAGATGCCAACCAGGCCTTGCGCGAAGAGATCAAGGCCTGGATTGCCGAGCACCGGCCTTCGGAGGAAAGCCTCGAGGGCTTGAGTCACGAACAAAAATTCGCGCGCATTCTCGCCTGGCAGAAAGCCAAGGCCGCCGCTGGCTGGGCCTGCCCACAATGGCCGGAACAATATGGTGGCAAGGGCTGGACGCCGGAAAAAGTGGCTATCTGGCACCAGGAAGAGGGCGAGGAGCTGCGCGATCTGGTCTACCCCCTGTCCATCATCGACATCGCCGGGCCCACCATCATGGCCTGGGGCTCGGAAGAACAAAAAAACCGCTACCTGCCCAAAATGCGCACCGGCGAAGAGTTCTGGTGCATGTTGTTCAGCGAGCCGCACGGCGGTTCCGACGTGGCGGCGCTGCGCACCCGCGCGGTGAAGGATGGCGACGAGTGGATCGTCAACGGCCAGAAAGTGTGGACATCCAACGCCCAGCACGCCGATTTCGGATTGCTGGTGGTGCGCACCGATCCCAACGTCGCCAAGCACCGCGGCCTCACGTACTTCCTGATCGACATGCATTCGCCCGGTGTCGATGTGCGGCCCCTCAAACAGATCACCGGCAACACGGAATTCTGTGAGGTTTTCTTCGACAACGTGCGCATACCGGACTCGGCGCGCATGGGTGACGTGGGCGGCGCCTGGAAGATCATCATGAGCTCCCTGGCCAATGAGAAGGTGGCGCTGCATTCCTTCCAGATTCACCTCCAGCGTTTCATGGAGGCCGTCGCCGAAACCTCGGCCAACGGTGTGCCGGCGCGGGAAAACGCCTATGTGCAGGACAAGCTGGCGCTGTTCGCGCGACGTTTCTGGGCGATCCGCTTCATCGAACTGCAAAGCATGCACAACCTCATGACCAAGCGCGAGCCGGGCCAGGAAGAGGCGATCAACAAACTCATCGTTGCCGCCACCAACAAGGAGCTGGCGTCGATGGCGCTCGATCTCTACAACGAGCGGTGCTTTGCCGGCGCGGGAGCGGGCAGTGAAAACCTGCGCTTCTTCGAATACGTCTACCTGCACTTCGTCGGTGTCAGCATGGGCGGCGGCACCGACGAAATCATCCTCAACCTGATCGGCGAGCAATTCCTCGGCATGCCCCAGGAGCCCCGGGTGGACAAGGACGTGCCCTTCAACCAGCTGCCGGTCGGCCGTTGATGAAGTTGAAGATCGGCGTCGCCTCGCGCCTGTATTCAGACCCGGGCGGCGACGCCCGGGAAATCGAGCGCCTGGGCTACGACTACTTTGCCGCGGGGGAACACGTGGCCTTCAACGTGCCGGCCTCGAATTCCTTCATTTCGCTGGCCGCCGCGGCCGGCGCCACCACGCGTATCCGGCTGATCAATGCGGTGGCCCAGGTGCCGGTTTATCCCGCGGCATTGCTGGCAAAACTCAGCGCCGCGCTGGATGTGGCATCAGCGGGGCGTTTTGAGCTGGGCGTGGGTGTGGGCGGCGAATACCCCGACGAATACGAAGCCTGCGGCGTTCCCGTGCGCGAGCGCGGCGCGCGCACGGACGAGGCGCTGGAGGTGATCACCCGCTTGCTGCGCGAGGACGACGTTTCCTTCGCAGGCAGGTTCAATCGCATGCAAGGCATCACCATCGACCCGAAGCCCGTCCAGACACCGCTGCCCCTGTGGGTGTCGGGCCGCAAGGACGTGGCCATGCGCCGCGCCGCGCGCCGTGGCTCGGGCTGGCTGCCCTATATGTACACACCGGAGATGGTGCAGCGCTCACTGGAAACCATTGCCGCGCAGCGCTCTGCGGAATTGCCGCCGATAGAGGCGGGCCTGTTGATCTGGGGTGCGGTACACAGCGACGCGGCGACGGCCCGGCAGATGGTGGCGGCGAGCCTGCAGCGCACCTACGACCAGGATTTCAACCGCTTTGTGGACGCCTACTGCTTCGCGGGCACGCCGGAGCAGGTGATCAGCCAATTGACACGCCACGTGGCGGTAGGTGTGCGCACGATCATTCTGTCCTTTGCCTGCCCGGAACCCCAGGTGAATGCGTCGCGGAGTCTGTTTACCGAACATGTGCTGCCGGCGTTGCGCGCGCTGTAGCTGTATGACTAACTGAATGAGGTCAAGTCGCCATGACGAACCCGATAATTACCGAGAGAGAAGGCCACCTGTTCATCATCACCATGAACTGCCCGGCGAAACTCAACAGCCTCAACGCGGCGGACTGCCGGGCGCTGGCGGCGGCCTGGGACGAGTTCGAGGCGGACGATGAGCTGTGGGTGGCGATCATCACCGGCGCCGGCGACAAGGCGTTCTCGGCGGGTCACGACCTCGCCGACAAGCCCGAGGAGGACATGCCGCCGTCCGGTTGGGCGGGCATGTCGGAGCGGGTGTTCAGCAAGCCGGTCATCGCCGCCGTCAACGGCTATGCCCTCGGTGGCGGCTTCGAGATTGCGCTGGCCAGTGACATCGTGATCGCCAGCGAGCGCGCCAGTTTCGCGCTCAGTGAGCCGCTGGTAGGCGCCGTTGCCCTCGGTGGCGGCGTACAGCGCCTGACAAGGAAGATCCCCTCCGCCATCGCCATGGGCCTGCTGCTGACGGGCAGGCGCATCGATGCCCGGGAAGCGCATCGCTGGGGTCTGGTAACGGAGGTGGTGCCGCACGACCAGTTGCTGGAAAGCGCGCGGCGCTGGGCGCAGGACATCATGGCCTGCGCGCCTCTGGCAGTGCGTTTCACCAAACAGCTCGCTCTCGAAACGCTGGAGGGCGAAGCCTTTTGCGGCGAACTGGCGCGGGCGCGACACACCATCGCCGAGCGCTTGTTCGAAACGGAAGACACCCAGGAAGGCATCCGCGCCTTTGCGGAAAAACGCAAGCCCGTGTGGCGCGGCAAATAAACCATCGAGCTATCTGTGTAGGTTGGGCTGAGGAACGAAGCCCAACATGAGTGAGGCACATGGATACCAGAACGGTTGGGCTTCGTTCCTCAGCCCAACCTGCGTGTGAACTACAACCCAGTGGTATTTGCCCGGTGCCATTTACGACGAAACGTCAACAGTCTTCAAGACAAGAGAGATTTCTCATGAGTGATCACAACACAATAGACAGCCTCAACCCCTTTACGGAAGAAGAGGAAATGTTCCGCCGCACGGTGCGGCAGTTTCTCGACAAGGAACTGGAGCCCAACGTCGACAAGTTCGTCGGCGACCTGGATTACGACCGCGCCTTCTGGCGCAAGGCCGGCGAGGCCGGCATTCTCGGTGCCGCCATTCCCGAGGAATTCGGCGGCCCCGGCGCCAGCGACATGTGCGGCGTGGTGCTGGCCCAGGAACTGGGCCGCTCGGCGGGCGGAGCCACCATCGGCAGCTCGTTGAGTGCGGATATCGCCACCTACATTCTGATGACGGGCGGCTCTGCTGAGCAGAAGCACAAGTGGGCGCCGGGTATTCTGTCGGGAGACATTCCCCAGTGCATGCCCCTCACCGAAAGTGAAGCGGGCAGCGATGCCACGGCGATCCGCACCACTGCAATCCGCGACGGCGACAGCTATGTGATCAACGGTTCCAAGATCTACATCAGCAACGGCAACAAGGCAAAGCTGCTGTATGTGGTGGCCAAGACAGACCCCGCGAAGGGCGGCAGGGGCATGAGCATTTTGCTGGTGGAGGGCGACACCCCGGGAGTATCGCGCCACCCGATGCACACCATGGGCTATCCCGCCTACGACCTGGCGGAATTCCATTTCGACAACGTGCGCGTGCCGGCGGAAAATCTGTTCCTGGGTGAGGGCCGCGCTCTCGATATTCTCATGTCCACCTTCGCACTGGACCGCCTCGAGATCGCCGGGCGCGCACTCGGCGAGGCAGAGCTTGCATTCAACCTGGCGCTGGATTTCGTCAAGGAACGCAAGGCTTTCGGACAGCGCGTCATCGATTTCCAGAACACCCAGTTCAAGCTGGCGGAAATGAAGACGGACATCGAAGTGGGGCGGGCGTTTCTTCACGACAGCGTGCGCAAATATCGGGCAAACAAATTCGATCTGGCCGACGGTGCCATGATCAAACTCTGGGTGCCGGAAATGGCGTCGCGGGTCATCGACACCGCGTTGCAAATGTTCGGCGGCTCGGGTTTCATGGAAGAGATGCTGATTTCCAAACTCTA
>CAYXXZ010000091.1:0-12643 GCA_964469165.1 uncultured Porticoccaceae bacterium | reverse complement strand
CTGTGAACTGTGAACTGTGAACTGTGAACTGTGAACTGTGAACTGTGAACTGTCAGTGCGTAGGTTGGGCTGAGGAACGAAGCCCAACATCTGTGAGACATATCCACCTTGAAAACTGTTGGGCTTCGTTTCTCAGCCCAACCTACGGATCAATATCGAAGCGGTGCAGTTCCACGTTGCCGTTGTCGAGTGTCGCATACCAGCCGTAATCGCCCCAGTCGCCGAGAACGACGCGGCGTCCGGCGCCATGGTCGTGAATGGCGGGGCGGTGCGTGTGGCCGTGGATCAGCAGGTCGGCGCGAAAGCGTTTCATGACACGGGCGACGCTGGCTTCGTTGACATCCATGATGTTGCCGGCCTTGTTGCTGTTGGCCATGCGGCTGCGTGCACGCAGGCGGCGGGCAATGTCCTGGCGCTTGGCGAGAGAGCGATTTCTGAGCCACCACAGGAAGAGGCGGCTGCGCACCACGCGCCGGAAGCGCTGGTAGCTCTTGTCGTCGCTGCACAGGGTGTCGCCGTGGCACAGCAGTACACGCTGGTCGCCACTGTTCAGGACATGGTAATCAGTGAGCAGCGTCGCGCCACTTTCCCTGGCGAACCCCTGGCCGACGAGAAAATCCCGGTTGCCGTGCTGGAAGAAAACCCCGGTGCCGCTTTCGCCAAGGGTGCGCAAGGCCGCGACGATCTGGCGGGTATGGGGGTCGGGGTCGTCGTCGCCGACCCAGGCTTCGGTGAGGTCGCCGAGAATGTACAGGCGTTCGGCCTCGCGGGCCCGGGTTTGCAGGAAATGAAAAAACGCCCGGCTGATGTCCGGGCGTTCCGGGGAGAGGTGCAGATCCGATATGAACAGATCGGCCACGAGTCTTACTTGTCCGTGTAGGCGTCCGAGATGCTGACCCGCTCGATGACCACGGTCTCGACGGGCACGTCCTGGTGGAAGCCGCGGCTGCCGGTGGGCACGGCCTTGATCTTGTTGACGGTGTCCATGCCCTCGACCACCTCGCCGAAGACGGCGTAGCCCCAGCCCTGGGCATTCTTGCCGCTGTGATTGAGGAAGTCGTTGTCGGCGACATTGATGAAGAACTGGGAAGAAGCGGAGTGGGGGTCGCTGGTGCGCGCCATGGCCAGGGTGCCGGTGGCGTTGCCCAGGCCATTGTCGGCCTCGTTTTCGATGGCGGCGCGGCTACTTTTTTCCTTCATGTTTTCATCCATGCCGCCGCCCTGGATCATGAAGCCGTTGATGACGCGATGAAAGATCGTGCCCGCGTAGAAGTCGTCGCGGCAGTACTGAAGAAAGTTGGCCGCCGTTTTGGGGGCCTTGTCGAAATCGAGCTCGACGACGATGTCGCCATAGTTGGTATGTAATGTGATCATGATGCGTTCCTAGGTCAGTCGGCGACAATTGTAAGGATTTTGGCGGTCGATTTGAACGAAAACTTGGTTCGAGCAGCGGCTGGGCGGAGGTTCCTCCGTGCTGGCACGGCGGCTATAATGCCCCGTTCGACAGGCGCCGCCGCCGCGGCCCTTCCATTGGCAGGCATTCGAGTGGAGCTTACAGGATTTCGATGGACGCCGTTCAACAGCACAACTTCATTCAGCAGATCATTGCCAGGGATATCGAAACCGGCGTTGTCAGCAAGGTGGTGACCCGCTTTCCGCCGGAACCCAACGGCTACCTGCACATCGGCCACGCCAAGTCCATCTGTGTCAATTTCGGCCTGGCCAGGCAGTTTGGTGGCGAGTGCAATCTGCGCTTCGACGATACCAACCCCGAGAAGGAGAGCGAGGAGTTCGTGCGCGCCATCGAGGAGGACGTGCGCTGGCTGGGCTTCGAGTGGGATGGGCCGGTACGCTTTGCCTCGGATTACTTCGAGCAGCTCTATGAGTGGGCGCTTTATCTGATTCGCGAGGGCAAGGCCTACGTGTGCGAGCTCGATGCCGAACAGACCCGCGACTATCGCGGCACGCTCAAGGAGCCCGGGCGCAACAGCCCCTATCGGGACAGGCCGGTGCAGGAAAGTCTGGATCTGCTGGGCAAGATGCGTCGCGGTGAGGTGGAAGAGGGCAGAATGACCCTGCGCGCCAGGATCGACATGGCCTCGCCCAACATCAATCTGCGCGATCCGGTGCTGTACCGCGTCAAGCGCATGCCTCACCACCGCAGCGGCGACAAGTGGAACATCTACCCGTCCTACGATTACGCTCACGGCCAGGAAGACGCCATCGAGGGCATTTCCCACTCCATCTGCACCCTGGAATTCGAGGATCACCGGCCTCTGTACGAGTGGTTCATCGACAATCTGCCGGTGCCCAGCAAGCCGCGCCAGTTCGAGTTCGGCCGCCTCAACCTGAATTACACGGTGACCAGCAAGCGCAAGCTCAAGCAGTTGGTGGATGACAACCATGTGGATGGCTGGGACGATCCGCGCATGCCCACCATCTCCGGATTGCGTCGTCGCGGCGTCAGTGCGCGCGCGATCCGCAATTTCTGCGACAGTCTGGCCGTCGCGAAGACCGACGGCACGGTCGACATGGCACAGCTCGATCATTTCATTCGCGACGATCTCAACGACAATGCATCGCGCGCCATGTGCGTACTGCGCCCGCTGAAAGTCGTCATCAGCAACCTGGCGGAGGGTGCCGTGGAGCGCCTCAAGGCGCCTGGGCATCCAAACCGCGAGGATCTGCCGGAACGCACCCTGCCTTTCACGCGCGAGATCTACATCGACGTCGAGGACTTCAATGAGGACGCCACGCTGTCCCGCAAGAAGTTCAAGCGCCTGGTGCTCGGCGATTTCGTGCGTCTGCGCGCGGCCTACGTGATCCGCGCCGACGAGGTGGTCAGGGGCGAAAACGGGGAAATCGTTCAGGTCAATGCATCGCTGGTGCCCGGCACGCTCGGCGAAAATCCTCCGCAGGACATCAAGCCGCGTGGCGTGATTCACTGGGTTTCCGCCAGCGAGTGTGTGGATTGCGAGGTGCATCGCTACGATCGCCTGTTCAGCGAGGCGTTTCCCGAGGCGGGTGGGCGCCACTTTCTCGATAGCATCAATCCCGATTCGCGCAAGGTGTTGACCGGTTGCAAAGGTGAGATTGGCCTCGCGGCCGCGGATTTCGACACGCATTATCAGTTCGAGAGAGAAGGGTATTTCTTCCTGGATTCTCGCTATTCGGCGCCCGGCAAGCCGGTTTTCAACCAGACCATTGGCCTCAAGGACAACTGGTCCGACAAGGTTTAAGGAGCTGCCATGGCCTTGCAGATTTACAACACCCTGAAGCGGGCCAAGGAGCCCTTCGTGCCCCTGGAGCCGGGCAAGATCTCCATGTACGTGTGCGGCATCACCGTTTATGACTATGCCCATATCGGCCATGCGCGGGTGCTGGTGGGGTTCGACGTGATCGTGCGCTATCTGCGCTCGCGTGGCTGGGATGTCACCTACGTGCGCAACATCACCGATATCGACGACAAGATTCTCAATCGCGCCGCGGAAAACGGCGAGCCTTTTACGGATCTCACCACGCGCATGATCGCGGCGCAGCACGAGGACGAGCGCGCGCTGGGTGTTGCGTCGCCGGACATCGAGCCCCGCGCCACGGCGCATATCGACGATATCATCAGCATGGTGCAAACCCTGGTCGACAACCATTACGCCTACATGGCGGACAATAGTGATGTCTATTACCGGGTCAAGCGTTTCCCCGAATATGGCAAGCTCTCCGGCAAGAAGCCGGATGAGCTGCTGGCGGGGGCGCGGGTGGATGTCGGTGAGCTGAAAGAAGATCCGCGCGATTTCGCCCTGTGGAAGGCCGCGCCGGAAACCGAGACCGGCTGGGCGTCGCCCTGGGGCTGGGGGCGACCGGGCTGGCACATCGAATGTTCCGCCATGGCGACGTGCCACCTGGGCACTACCTTCGATATTCACGGCGGTGGCCCGGACCTGATCTTTCCCCACCATGAAAACGAGATAGCCCAGAGCGAGGCCGCAACCCACAAGCACTACGTTAATTACTGGATGCACGCCGGTGCGGTGCGGGTGAATGACGAGAAAATGTCGAAATCGCTCGGTAATTTTTTCACCATTCGCGAAGTACTCGAAAAGTATCACCCGGAAGTGGTGCGTTTTTTTCTGGTATCGAGCCACTACCGCAGCCCCATCAATTACTCCGAAGACAGTCTCATCGAGGCGAAAGCCGGTCTGGAGCGTCTCTACACCGCGCTGCGCGGGCTTGGGAATATCGCCGAGGCGGATGCGGCAGCGTTGGCGGGGAGCCCATTTTACGCGCGTTTCGTCGCTGCCATGGATGACGATTTCAACACCCGCGAGGCGCTGGCTGTGCTGTATGACCTGGCGCGGGAGCTCAACAATGCCCGCCGGCAGGACAACTCCGCCGAAGCGGCGACGCTTGCCGGGCAGATCAAGGCCATGGGTGCCGTGCTTGGCATCTGCCAGGTTGATCCCGAAGCCTATTTCCAGGGTTCGGGCTCTGCCACCGCGGCGGGGCTTTCCGGTTCCGAGATCGACGCGCTGATTGCCCAGCGTCTCGAGGCGCGCAAGAACCGGGACTTTGCCCTGTCGGATCGAATCAGGGACGAGCTCAAGGAGCAGGGCATCGCTCTCGAAGACAGCAAGGATGGCACGACCTGGAAAAGAGACTGAAGAGCTTTCAGTTCACAGTTCACAGTTCACAGGATGGGCGTGGCACCCCCCTGATAACTGTCAACTGAAAACTGTAAACTCACATGGTGCATCAATGATCGATAGAAGAACAACAGGCCTCGCAACCCCCTGGTTCCACGGCTGGAACATCGTCGCGGTGGCTTTCCTGGTCCAGGTTTTCGCCGTGGGTCTTTCCACCAGCGTTTACGGTGTTTACATCGATCCGATGGGGACGGACCTGGGCGCTTCGCGCTTCACCAGCACCCTGGGTTTTGCCCTGCTGATGGCGGGCCTGGGCGTGACGTCACCCATTGCCGGGCGATTGATCGAGAGAGGGTCGATTCGCAATCTGATCGTCATCGGCTTTATCGTGCTTGCCGCGAGCCTGCTGCTTCTTTCTCTGGCCAACCACATCTTTCAGGTGCTGATCATCTATGGCGTATTGATCGCCACAGGCGCCACTCTGGCGGGGGCGTTGCCGGCATCCACGCTGGTGACCAACTGGTTTTACTCGCTGCGTGGGCGGGCCCTGGGTATCAGCACCATCGGCGCTTCCGCGGGTGGTCTGCTGTTGCCACCGGTGGCGGCGCTGCTGATTGAGAACTTCGACTGGCGAGTGTCGTTTCAGGTGCTTGCCGTTGCCTGTTTGATCATTACGCTGCCGATCGTATGGCTGGTGGTGGCCAACCGCCCTGAAGACAAAGGTCTGCACGTCGATGGCGCCGCACAGCCCGTCGCCCCGACGCCAGGTGATGTCAGGGTGGAACCCGCTCTATCCATGATGGGGATTTTGCGCAGCCGGGCTTTCTGGGGGATTGCCCTCTGTGTCGGGCTGGGAAACAGCGTCACGTCGGGAGTGATGGTCAATATCGTGCCTCACGCCGCGGATATGGGACATTCACCCGTGCATGCGGCTTACCTCATTTCGGTGTTCACTGTCGGGCTGGTGGCAGGCAAGCTGCTCATCGGCGCAGCCAGTGACAGGTTTGGCCTGGGGATGCTGTGGCAAGTCTGCCTGACGATGACGGGCCTGGGCATCGTGTTCCTGATGTACAGCGCCAGCCTGCCGGCGCTGATTTTTGCATGCTGCCTGGCGGGCATCGGCTCTGGTGGCTATTACCCGCTGATGGGTATGTCGATTGCCAGCAGCTTCCCCATTGCATCCTTCAGCAAGGTCATGGGATTGGTGTTGCCGGTTCTGTATTTGCTCGCCGCGCCCGCGGCACCGCTGGCCGGACTGGTGTCCGATCTGACCGGCTCATACAGCAGTGCCATGTGGGCGGCACTGGCCCTTTTGCTGATAGCGGGTTTCATCATGCGTTTTGTTGGCGGCACCAGAATGGCGGCCAAGCCGTAAAAAACCAATGATCGTCGCTGCTGTGCGCAAGGTTGTGGGCGGGAGAAATTTTAGTAGAGCTATAAGCTTTGATCTCCAAGCCAAGCTCTGATAGAGCCCGGTTCTTGCGGTGCTCCATCTCAAACCGATCGCCTGAGTTCCCGCCCTCTAATCCAGGGGCGGGAATTTGGTGTAGGGATGATGGCCTTTCAGCAATTGGATGGTCTCCTTGATTGCGGATATCTCCTGCGGATTCGCACCGCCGTCTTCGGGTTGAGCCAGCCGCGATGTGATCTTTTCCTGTAATGCAAGCACTTGAGCCTCGTTTCCGTCGAGACGCCCTTGGGTGGCGTCCAGGTGACGAGCCAGTGTGCGGATCTGGTTTTGGACGTTCTCCAGTTCTGTCGCAGGTATGGCGTTGACCCCCATGCCGCCGTTGCCCTGCTGCAGCCCGTCGAATGATGTGTGCAAAGTCTGCAATTGACTCTTCGATGCGTTGATTTCACTTGCTAGTTGGTTATCCCTGGCTCGCAACACTTCCAAAGCTTCAGCATGGCTCGTCAGTTCCGTTTGCAGCTTGGCGAACTGGCTGCTGTCGCTGGAGGCTTTGTTGGCTGTCTGGCTGAGCCCCTCCTCGACGCGGCTCTGCACCTGTTGAATGCGTTTTTCCTGTGTCTGGACAGTTGCGAGCGATTGTTCGACCTTGGTATTCAACGCGGTGATTTGTTGCTTGAGGGTGTCGGTAGTTGCCGCCAATTGTGAGCTCTGGCTGTCGTCCTCCATCTTGCCCTGCACAGCCCGCAGGAGCTTGTCCTGCGTTTGTGTGGCGGCGACTGCCTGCTCCACTTTGGTGTTCAAGGCGGAGATTTGTTGTTTGAGGGCGTCCGTGTTTGCCGCCAATTGCGAGCTCTGGTTGTCATTCTCCATCTTGCTCTGCACAGTCTGCAGGAGCTTGTCCTGCATTTGTGTGGCGGCGACTGCCTGCTCCACTTTGGTGTTCAAGGCGGAGATTTGTTGTTTGAGGGCGTCCGTGTTTGCCGCCAATTGCGAGCTCTGGTTGTCATTCTCCATCTTGCTCTGCACAGTCTGCAGGAGCTTGTCCTGCATTTGTGTGGCGGCGACTGCCTGCTCCACTTTGGTGTTCAAGGCGGAGATTTGTTGTTTGAGGGCGTCCGTGTTCGCCAGCAATTGCGAGCTTTGGTTGTCGTCCTCGATCTTGCTCTGCACAGCCCGCAGAAGCTCATCCTGCGCTTTTGTGGCAGCCGCTGTTTGCTCCAACCAGGTGTTCAATGAGGTGATTTTCTGATTGATCGCGTCCGTATTGCTGGCCAGTTGTTGCTGGCTGGCGAATGCCCGCTGGCTCTGGCGAGTTTCCGTGAGATATTTTTCGAGGGCGTCCAGCTTGTCCAGAGTGGTGTTCAATCCTGACATCAGGGTTGTCTCAATGGAGTCCAGATTATCGTTGTGAGTGGCGAAGATCCGGGATTTTTCTTCGAGCTGAGCGGTGAATTGCTTGCGCAGGTTGGTTTCGCTGTCGTTGAGCGCCTGGCGCCACTCCTGCTGCAAACTGCCAACTTGCTTGGTGAGCGCAGCGCGGTCCTGTTCCAGTTGTGTATTTCGCGTCGGTTGTTCGCTCAGGGCTTTTTCGATTGCTGCAATTTGCGCAGGGTACTTGTCGAAGGGCGCCGTGCGCTCCTGCAGTTGGCTGATGAATACGGTTTGGAGATGCTCGCTGCTTTGTGCCAGAGCGGCTTCCAGCTCCCCCCTCAGTGAGTCAAACCGGGAGGTCAGCTGTGTGCTGGATTCCTCGAGCGCGGCTTCGCTCTGTATTTTCTGATCGCTGATGGTTTTTTCGAGACTTGCAATGGTCTGAGATTGCTGTTCGAGGGATTTCGCGGCTGCATCGATGTCGGCGCTTGCTTGCTGGAGGCTGCGATCCACGGTGGAAAAGCGTTGCTCCAAAGTGGCGAGCTGCTGAGTAACCTCATCCACTCTGGACGCCTGGGTAGCGAAGATCTTGGTTTGGTCCTCGCTGAAAGTGGTTATCGCCTCTTTATGTACAAGACGCAGCTCGTCCTGGCTGGCGACGACTTCCTCCAGTGCCCCTTCCGTGGTAATGAGGCGTTCGAGCAGGCGACTGAGCTCGGCTTCAAGATCCGCTGCGACGGACTGATCCTCGGTACCTTGGGTCGTTGACGCAACGGCGATCTGCTGGCGCAAAGTATCGAGACCCGCGCTTTGACGCTCAAGACCTTGTTCGAGGGTGGTGATTCGTGCGCCGAGGGTTTCCACTGCTTCCAGGGTGCGCTCCGCCAATTTTTCCACGGCATCCTGCGAGGCGGGGCTATCTTGCAGTTCCTGAATGGCGCGAATTTTTTCCAGGTCGACTTGATCGAGCCCCGCCAGAATATTTTCCGCGCGGCTCAGGTTGCTTTGCTGCGCAGCGTATAGGCCACCGACGGCAGCGATGAGAACCGTGGCGAGAAGGGCAGGAAGAAATATGTTTTTGGGAAGCCTGAAGGACTTGATTGCCGGCGCGTGGGAGACGGGGTGCGCAGGCGTGGCACGGGCGGCCTTATGCCCCTGATTCCCCCGGCTGATCCTTTCTTCCGGTGTGGGAACGATAGGTTCCATGAGCGAGTTCCTTGACTTGATTCTATAATAGTGAACAAATCTTACCACCACTGCAGGGCTGTATCACGCTTTAGGGCCTGTTAACACTACTTGAATAGTTGTCGCTGGAGGCCATTTTTTCGATCAGCGAGGCGGAAGGAGAGAAATATAGTGGGCCTATATGAACGAGTGACAACGAAGCTGGGCGGAAAAATGGCCCCAGCCCTTCGGGTTGCGCCTGAAAAAGCGCCACTCCACGTTGCTCCTCGCTCATTTGGAATGACCAAACCACGTTCGTCGCGCCTTGATTGGCGCTTTTTCAGGCACAACGCTGACTATTCAAGTAGTGTTAACAGGCCCTAGCACAGTGAAATGGTTGATCCTGGCCTAATGGTGGGGGGAAGCCATATATAATAGGGCGGGCCCATGTTTTTGACCGGCGCTGAAATGGCCGGTCTGCTGAGAGCCCAGACGCATGTAAGATCAAGGAACAAGCGCCATGTGTAATATCACCAAGAAAAATATTGGAATCCTGTGGCTCTCCCTGCTGATGTTGATGGGTAGCGCGGGCCAGGCTCAGGAACTGCGTACACCGGAAGATGCGCTGGAATTCAGCAACCGGATCATCATGGACATCAGCCGGGTGCGGTTTGATGAGGCCTGGCGCAAAATGCGTGAGAACGCTTCAATCCCCGCGGATCGGATAGAGGCTTTCGCGCGTGAGTACGACAGCCACTTCGTGCGCACCATCCAGCACTTCGGGCCATCCGTCGGCGTGGAGTTGATCAGCCGGGACATGGCTGGAAAATCCATGCTGCGCGTGACTTACCTGGTTAAATATGAAGTGACCGGCGTGGCCTGGTTCATGTATTTTTACCGTCTCAACGACAGGTGGATGCTCAGCGAATTCAATTACGACATCAACAGCAATGCAGTATTTGCCGCCGCAGGACTGCGCGATGATAGTAGTAATAACGATCTTGTCTGGGCGGTGTGGCGCGATGAGATCGAGCAGCGGCTGACGGCGTTGGAGGCGAGACCCGTTGACGCAGTGCCGGCAGTGATGCCGGTATCCCAGCCCGTGGATGATGGGGCGCGGAGCACCTCTCAAGAGGGGGACAATTCCGGGATGGTCGAAGTTCTTGAAAACAGATTGCTGGACATCGAGAAAAGACTGGCGGCCAACGAACAGTACATGGGTGGTTTGGCTCAGGAGATCAAGGCGGTCGATGCTGCGCGGGAAGAGCCCGTCAAAGACATCGTCCTTGGAGGCGCGGAGGATCTTGTTCTCCAGATCGAGTGGATCAAGGCAACGCTGGCACTGCTGAGAAAGCATCACCCATATACCGAGTTCCCGGCGGAGCCCTGATTGCGGTGGCGCCGTACGGGGTATGGCGCCACGCGTAAAAAAAGCAATTGACTATCGGGAAATCCCTGTTAAAGTCGCAGTTCTGTGAAAGTCAGTCGTACTGACTGACTTTTGCCTTGCCAGGGGAGCGTGACCGCGCTCGCTGGTCATCTGCAGAGAGGTGTGCCTGCCAGCATGCCTGATGGGGTCGCAACCTTTTTGGCCCTGTGTTGCCCGCGCAATCCTGTGATGCACAGCGATCCTTTCTTCTCTTCCCTCGCGCAAAAACCCATTCGCAATCAACGAGGGAATGAACAGTGGAACTCATGTCCGGCGGCGATATTCTCATTCGCGCCCTTCACGACGCAGGCGCCGAGCACCTCTGGGGCTACCCCGGTGGCGCTGCACTGCATATTTACGATGCAATTTTCCGGCAGGACAAGGTCAGGCACGTTCTCGTGCGCCACGAACAGGCTGCGGTTCATGCAGCCGATGGCTTCGCGCGTGCCACCGGCAAGGTGGGTGTCGCGCTGGTGACTTCCGGCCCCGGCGCCACCAATGCCATCACCGGTATCGCCACGGCGTACATGGACTCCATCCCGCTGGTGGTGATTTCCGGGCAGGTCATCCAGGAGAAAATCGGTGAGGATGCCTTCCAGGAAACCGACATGATGGGCATCTCGCGCCCCATCGTGAAGCACAGCTTCATGGTCAAGCGTGCCGAGGATATTGCCGAAACCATTGCCAAGGCCTTCTACATTGCCGCTTCCGGACGCCCCGGGCCGGTGGTCGTCGATATCCCCAAGGATGTCACCGACCCCAATGTGAAGGTGCCCTACAAGTATCCCGAGAAGGTCAAGATCCGTTCCTATCAGCCCACGACCAAGGGCCACTCGGGCCAGATCAAGCGCGCCGTGAAGGAGCTGCTGGCCGCCCGGAAGCCCGTCATCTACAGCGGCGGTGGCGTGATCATGGCCGAGGCTTCCGGGCTTCTGACCAAGCTGGCGCGGATGCTCAACTATCCGGTTACCAACACCCTCATGGGGCTTGGCGCCTACCCGGGCAGCGACCGCCAGTTTCTCGGTATGCTCGGCATGCACGGTACCTTCGAGGCGAATACCGCGATGCATTACGCGGATTTGATTTTCGCGGTGGGCGCGCGCTTCGACGACAGGGTAACCAACACGCTTTCCAAGTTCTGTCCCGAGGCGACCATCATTCACATCGATATCGACCCGGCCGCCATTTCCAAGACGATTCCCGCCGATATTCCCATCGTGGGATCCTGCGACGCGGTTCTGAAGGACATCATCGAGCAGATCGAGGCGTCCGGCAAGAAGCCGGATCAGAAGGCGTTGGAGGTCTGGTGGCAACAGATCGACGAATGGCGTGCCCGCCACGGCCTGTATACGGCGCCGCGCTATGAGCCCAGCAATGGCGGGCTGATCAAGTCCCAGGACGTGATCAAGATGCTGCACAAGGTGACGGACGGCAAGGCCTATGTGTGCTCGGATGTCGGTCAGCATCAGATGTTTGCCGCCCAGTATTACCTGTTCGACAAGCCGCGGCAGTGGATCAATTCCGGTGGCCTCGGCACCATGGGCTTTGGCTTGCCAGCCGCCATGGGCGTGAAGATGGCGTTTCCCGAGGCCGATGTGGCGGTGGTCACGGGTGAGGGCAGTATCCAGATGTGTATTCAGGAGCTGTCGAGCTGTACCCAGCACCAGTTGCCGGTGAAGATCATCACCCTCAACAACCAGGCGCTGGGCATGGTCAAGCAGTGGCAGGATATGCAGTACGGCAGCCGTTACTCGCACATTCTCTACGAGGATTCCCTGCCGGACTTCATCAAGCTCGCCGAGGCCTATGGCCACCTCGGTATGCGGGTGACCAGCTTCGATGAGCTGGAAAGCAAGATGCGCGAGTGCTTTGCCCTCAAGGATCGCACGGTGTTCATGGACATCTATGTCGATCCCGGCGAACACGTGTATCCCATGCAGGTGGCACCCAATGGTGCCATGAAAGATATGTGGCTCAGCAAAACGGAGCGCACCTGATGAGACGTATTATTTCAATTCTCATGGAAAACGAGCCCGGCGCTTTGTCGCGGGTAGTCGGACTGTTCGCCCAGAGAGGGTACAATATCGACACCTTGACGGTGGCGCCGACAGAAGATCAAACCCTTTCGCGGTTGACGCTGACGACCCACGGCGACGAGAAGATCATCGAGCAAATTACCAAGCAGCTCAACAAGTTGATTGATGTTGTTAAGGTAATTGATCTTTCGGAAGGAACCCATATCGAACGCGAGCTGATGTTGCTCAAGGTGAGAGCGGGCGGCGCCCAGCGCGCCGAGGTGAAGCGCACCGTCGATATTTTCCGCGGTCAGATCGTGGACGTGAACCCCGCCGGCTATACCGTGCAGGTGACGGGCCACAGCAGCAAGCTCGATGCCTTCATCGCGGCGCTGCCGGAGGCCGACATCATCGAGGTTGCGCGCACCGGAGTCTCCGGTCTGTCGCGCGGTGAGAAGGCGCTTCGCCTGTAAACCAAACACAACAAGGCCTGCCTGGTGCAGGCGCCAGAAACTTTTACTGACCCTTTGAACAGGTGATTTATCATGCAAGTGTTTTACGACAAAGACTGCGACATCTCCATCATCCGCGGCAAGAAAGTCTCCATCATCGG
>CAYXXZ010000090.1:0-12664 GCA_964469165.1 uncultured Porticoccaceae bacterium | reverse complement strand
CGGATGCGGAAAACCGCACGTCCGGTGGTGTGGGAGAGGTAACGGGCGCAATCCCGTTACCTCGACCCGATCCTTTATGTACAGATGGATGAGACGTGACTGTTTCAATCCACGCGCCCCGTGCGGGGCGCGACGCAGGAATGCTGCACGTTGTAGTAGCGCAGAGTTGTTTCAATCCACGCGCCCCGTGCGGGGCGCGACCCAGACACCCGCGCCGCCCTAGCAGCCTTGCCGGTTTCAATCCACGCGCCCCGTGCGGGGCGCGACCGTTCCAGCGGTCGTATGCGATCTTCTGGACGTTGTTTCAATCCACGCGCCCCGTGCGGGGCGCGACCCATCAACATCGTAGAGGCGCTGGCCTTTTTGCCGTTTCAATCCACGCGCCCCGTGCGGGGCGCGACGCGCCTGACGTTCCCATGATAGCGTCAGATCAGAGTTTCAATCCACGCGCCCCGTGCGGGGCGCGACATCCAGCCAGCATTCAAGGCTTTCGCCATACAGGGTGTTTCAATCCACGCGCCCCGTGCGGGGCGCGACCGTCTTCGTCTTTGCGGTTGCTTTTGGTGATGTCGTTTCAATCCACGCGCCCCGTGCGGGGCGCGACCTTTCCGCCGAGATCGATAGCAGGCCAGACGGGCTGTTTCAATCCACGCGCCCCGTGCGGGGCGCGACCCGCAGGGCCGAAGCGCTCCTGATAAAGCCCAGGTTTCAATCCACGCGCCCCGTGCGGGGCGCGACTGACGGTACTCGACGCGACATACGCCGTCACACCGTTTCAATCCACGCGCCCCGTGCGGGGCGCGACTCACGTAGTGGCCAGAGGGCAACACGGCAATGGTGTTTCAATCCACGCGCCCCGTGCGGGGCGCGACCATTGCCAATCACCAGGCGGCGGAGCGGAAAAAAGTTTCAATCCACGCGCCCCGTGCGGGGCGCGACCTCAACGGTGCCGAACATATCGGCATCGGAGCGCGTTTCAATCCACGCGCCCCGTGCGGGGCGCGACCTTCGCGGTGCTGGTACTCCGCCAGATCCTGATTGTTTCAATCCACGCGCCCCGTGCGGGGCGCGACCTGTTCATCCATACAGCGTGGATGTGCCTACTTATGTTTCAATCCACGCGCCCCGTGCGGGGCGCGACGCCGGCGCTGCGGCATGAGCTGCGCCACCACCGCGTTTCAATCCACGCGCCCCGTGCGGGGCGCGACAATCCTCGAAATTTCCGATTTTCAAATTTTTGCAGTTTCAATCCACGCGCCCCGTGCGGGGCGCGACCGTAGGTGCACAGCAGGCTGGTGAGCACGGACAGTTTCAATCCACGCGCCCCGTGCGGGGCGCGACGGATTTCATCAATACCCAACCACTGCGGCATCTCGTTTCAATCCACGCGCCCCGTGCGGGGCGCGACGCAACTTCACCGCCGTGTCATCGCTCTGGTGCAGTTTCAATCCACGCGCCCCGTGCGGGGCGCGACGCCGTCGATGTTGAGGCCGACGCCGGAGCCTTTCAGTTTCAATCCACGCGCCCCGTGCGGGGCGCGACGCGTCGCATCGAGCACAAACGCTGTCGTGAGGGTGTTTCAATCCACGCGCCCCGTGCGGGGCGCGACACGCCCTGGCAAACGCAGAGCCCACAGACTTGGAGTTGTTTCAATCCACGCGCCCCGTGCGGGGCGCGACCATCGCGCCGCTGCGGATTATTTATGACGGCACTGTTTCAATCCACGCGCCCCGTGCGGGGCGCGACCGGTTGTTAAATCCAGGCCCTCAACAATGCCTCGGTTTCAATCCACGCGCCCCGTGCGGGGCGCGACGAAAGGAGTCTGGGTTGCCCCGACCTCTCACGATGTTTCAATCCACGCGCCCCGTGCGGGGCGCGACATAGCCCCATGGCCTTATCTCTGGCCAGTTGCTGGTTTCAATCCACGCGCCCCGTGCGGGGCGCGACCTCGGCATGGGTGAGAGCCAGGCCGAAAAGTGGAGTTTCAATCCACGCGCCCCGTGCGGGGCGCGACATTGATCACCACCACATACCGCGAGGCAGCGATAGTTTCAATCCACGCGCCCCGTGCGGGGCGCGACTAGCGTGGCTCGTCGAGCGCCTCGAGCCACTGATGTTTCAATCCACGCGCCCCGTGCGGGGCGCGACCCACGACACCGTGATTGTCGATCAGCTGGTTGCCGTTTCAATCCACGCGCCCCGTGCGGGGCGCGACGTCAGCCTCGACGCGCTCAACACTCATCAGCTCTGGTTTCAATCCACGCGCCCCGTGCGGGGCGCGACGTCCAGACCGCTGCCACGTATGACGAGGAGGGCAACGTTTCAATCCACGCGCCCCGTGCGGGGCGCGACCATGGACGCAACGCAGCGACCATCCTCCGGGGAGGTTTCAATCCACGCGCCCCGTGCGGGGCGCGACCGCCGTATTCTAACTTGTTAAAAAATCAGAAGAAACCTCGGGATCACCGCTAACATCAAGCCGATTTGGGGCGACAGGGCTTCAAGAAGATCAGTTTCAGAATAAATCTATATATATCTGTAAGTTACAACGCCGCTAACCAGTGTGACTTCAAATGAGGACTGCCGGTCAGCGGCTCATAAAATCAAGGGATCGCGGAGTGGGTCCTCGACCGGTTTCGCGCCAACATGCTCCATACGCTGACGCCCCTTCTTGCCGAGGAAATAAAACCTCAAGCTATCCTCGTCAGGGTCATAGATAGCCATCAACTCACTTTTGAGTTTGGTGAACTGGCCAGGATCAACCTCGCACTCAAAAACGGAATTTTGCACACGTACACCATAGTCGAGGCAGGTTTTGGCGATATTGCGTAACCGCCGCTGACCGCCAGAGGTGACGACAGAAACGTCGTAGGTAATCAGCACAAGCATGGTTACTTCACCAGGTAAGGAGGGTAGAACTCAGTGTCGCCCCGAATATGTCGGGCCAGCAGCAGCGCCTGACAATGGGGTAATAAACCTATCGGGACCTGCTCCTGTAAATAGGGATGCATGACTTCAACCTGTTTGCGCTCCTGGTAGGCGACCAGCAGCGCCTTTCTCGCGTCATCCGTCAGGCGCACGGCACCGCTGGCCTCCAGAACGAAATCTTTGATTTGAATTTGCCGCCGATTGATCAACGTCAGCACAAAGCGATCTGCCCAGGCGGCACGAAATTCCTCTAACAGATCCAACGCAAGGCTGGGCCTGCCGGGACGGTCCTGGTGCAGAAAGCCCACGAAAGGATCAAGTCCTACGCCGTGAAGAGCAGAAACACATTCCTGCGTTATCAGGGAGTACACAAAGGACAGAAGGGCATTGACAGGATCGGTGGGTGGGCGGCGTATGCGACCGCCAAAGGTAAATCTGCTCTCCCGTATCATTTCGTTGAAAACGGCAAAATAGGTGGCTGCTGCGTCCCCTTCTATACCCATCGCCTCAAGCATGTTCTTGGCGTGTTTGACACGGCGCATACTGACGGCCAGCTTATCGACGGCGGCTGCCAGTAAAGTATTTTCTCCATGATTGCGTTGTTCCCGCATCAGAACTGCCCGGCAGTTGGCGATTTTCGCTGCAACCACCAGGGAAGCTATGCCCACTGCGCGATCCGCGTTATCCGCCCACCGGTATTGGGCCCGGCGCAGCAGTACGTTGCCAGCATGGCGACCCTGCACTCTAGCGAGAAAACGGCCAAATTCTGTGAAGAAGGTTAGGCCAATGCCGTGTTCGGCACAATACCCCATCAGAAATGGGGAAACAGTAACCTGACCAAAGCACAGAATGTTGCCGATAGTGATGGAAGGAAACTGACCCAGCTTGTCGTCGCCCTGCTTGATGACGATGGTTTCCCGATCCTTGTGGAGATAACTTTTCTGCCGGGTGATGTAGAGGCAATTGAGCATCTTTTTCATGGCTTGAAAAGGTCCTCCACATAGCGCCGAGAATGATCCTTCAAAAATACCTTGGGCTCGCACAAGTCTACCAGGGAACAGGCCCGGCAGCGGCGGGTGTCGGCTATGGGATGTGGCGTTAGGCCACTGGCAAGCAAGCTTCGAGCGCCCTCGATAATCGCCAGAGTGGCAAAGCGCAGCTCCGGGGAGATGGCAATGACTTCACGACGCCGCACCTCCCAATACCATAATGCACCTTCTTCTATCACGCACTGCCGCATTTCCTCCAGACACAGGGCTTGGGCGCAGAGCTGAATGCGATCCCAATCCTCGATCTTTGGCTTGCCGCGCTTGTACTCGACGGGGTAATAGATGGGCGGGTCGCCTGAATGGATCTCCAATAAATCCATCTTGCCGCGCAGGTGATATTGCTGGGATTCCAGCATCACCCCACGCTCGTAGCGTACATCCCGCCGTTGTTCAGCAGTGCCGGAATCTACTCGTTCGTGTAGTAGGCGGCCTTCCGCAGTGAAACGGTTTTCACCCCACACCTGCTCGATGTGGATCAACGCGAACTGGCGGGGGCAGTAGGCGTAGTGTTGCAGAGCAGAGATGGCGATGGTGTCGTCCATGGTTTTATCCGGGGGAGTATCGTCCAAGTGCCGAACGCGGTTTTTTGTCAAGTGGGTCTGTCAACGCACAGGAATATAAACCCGTCGAATTCGACGGGCTTATATTCACCACAGAAAGGTTTGGTCAAAGCCGATCTTCAACCGTCACTCCGGGAGGAATGGCATCGTGGTTGACTGTTATCTGGTAATCGGAGAAGCCTCTGGCAGGTGTATCCGCCTCGCCATTTACCCTTTCCACGGTAACGGTCTCGAACAGTTTGTGGGCAGGTGCGTTGCCCATGGCACAGTCATGCTTGAATACAATCAGTCTGCGGGCTGCCATTTCGCCACGGGCCGCCGAGCGGTCGTGCTCGAACAGATTGGCCAGAGCATTCCACAACAACTCCAAATCAGCTTCTGAGAACCTGGTGCGTTCTGCCAGCTTCGCGGAAACAAAGCCGTGTACACGATATAGACCATAGGGAATGATATGCTTGCGGCCCATGGTGCGCTCTTTTTCCAGATCCTTTTCGTTGGTTACGGCCATGCGAGTGATGGAGATTTCCATGGGGACTATGGGATCAATAGATTGGGCAAACGCGAGCTGAATTGGACCGCGCACCTGACCGGAGTTCACCTCGGTTGTCATCACGGCACCGAATGCGCGGACATCGAAAAAGTTCTTGCACATCCATTCGGTGAGTTCTTTCGCCTTAGCCTGATCCTTTGGCAATTTCTTGGGTACAGGCTCAATGGCCAGTGCCTCATAGGCCTTTTTGTGTTGATTGTTAAGCACTGACTTTTCTTGCATGTAGATGTCGAAGCCCTGTTCTTGCTCTTTCGCCAGCGCGACAAAGTTGCGGATCTTGCGCTTCAAACACACATCGGTGACCAATCCCTGATTGGTCTCGGGATCAAGGCGCGGCATGTTGCCTGCATCTGGGTCACCATTGGGGTTGCCGTTGGTCACATCAAAGAAATAAACAAATTCGTAGCGGTTAGTGAGAGTGGTCATTGTTCATCTCCTTCCTTGTCGGTGGTGTCGGATTTTTTGAATTGGTTGCGATTTTGGTGATAGTAACCGATAGCAAAGCGGCCCTGAGCTTCCATGGCCAGGCGTTTGGGAAACCCTGGCCCCAACAGGTCGACAATCTCACCAATCTGTCTTTCCAGCACTACGGCCAGGCCGGGGCTGGATTTTCTCACCTTGCCAAGGTGGTGGGTGAGATTGCGCAACAGTATCGGAAAGACACTGGCGGGCGTTGCCGAAGCGGCACCGTAGTAACGGTCGCGAATGGTGGCGTTGACGTTGTGACCCAAGGCAGCACTCTGGCTTTGCTCCAGCAGGGCGAACAGTCGCCCCAGCACATAGCCGGGGTCGCGATTTTCTGTATCCAGACTCACGGGTATCTCCTTATCGGGGTTTTGACGATTGCTCAGGCGCGCATCGCGCATCAGAACTGCTTTACACAGGGCAACGCGCAGGTCGGAAATATCGCCGTCAGCACGCATTCTCATGATCAGGTTGGCCAGTAGACTGCGGGGGTAGCGTCCGCCGGTGAGGATGGCGCGGGCCAACTCGCCCGCCAACTGTGGTGCCACATCATCCAACTTCGGCTTACTGTCCTTACGATGGGGAACGGTTTCACTGAGCAGGCGCCAGATGGCGGGCTCCTGCCGCCACGGCAGCGGATCGAGCACCATATCCTGAAAATGCTCCGCCAATCGACGGGCAAATACTTCCAGACTCGCGGTTTCCCAAAAGCGGATGGACAGGCGCGAGGCGTTGGGTGCCAGCCCAAGTACGAAGATACGGGTCTGGTCTTGCAGATCAGCGTCCAACTCGTGCAGTGGTCGCCCGCTGGCGATCTTCGCCAACACGGAATGCAGTTTCATGCTCTCCTGCGGATCAGTCGGCGGCTGTATGAGCAGACTGAATAGAGACTCACCAGCGGTTGCCTGAACATCGGTATCAGCCTCCGCCCAAAACACCACGGTGGCATCGCCGATCTGCAAGCGGTGGTGATTGCCCTCATCTCGGCGCAACAAGTGATTCAACACGGTGGTATAAGAAAAAGCTGCCTTTTCCGATACCGGTGCATTGGCGCCCTGCTCCTTGCCATAGGACTTAAACGCATCCAGATTGAACGAAACTAGCGACGCACCGGAACTTTGGGCGCCATTGACACCCTTGATGGCGGGATGCAGCACAGCAGGCGGTGCGATTTCGCCTGTGACCAAGCAAGTGACCGGCACACCATTCTCGCCCGACACCTGCCGCTGACGTATGGCGATGGCAGCGGGACGATCGTGCAGGAAGCAGTCGTCGCCGTCCAGGATGAACACCAAATTAGCATCCAAGGCTGTCTCGGGAATTTTCTGAATCCGTGTGGGATCGTTTGGATTCCATGAAGCGAGAAAGGCCAAAAGCGCCGTCATACCATCGTCGTCACTGCTTTCCAGCCACTGTTGATGATAGGTTTTGAAGGCTTCGTGGGTTAGTACAGCCCTTGGACGATCCTTTTCCGCAGCCACCAGCCCCAACACATAACTGGCTTTATCCCAAAGAAAGCAGGGATCGATATTAACTGATCGCTTGGGAGGCTGAGGCACAAGTCGAATCGACGGAACAGGTTTCCTGCCGGCGGTATCGCGCAAGTCGCGCACATCCAACAGATTACCATCGCGGTCGATAACCAAGGCAAAACTGATTTTTTCCTGGCTGAATCCGTAGGGGGCTATTTCCGAATCGCCTCTTGCCACCAGCCGCTCGTAATAATTGTTGAGCGCCGTGAGAATCATGCTTTGATCCCCTCGCCGCCGAACTCGGGCACTTCGATAATCCCATCCACCATGCGAGCCCGGAAGAAATGGGGTTTATAGTCCTGAGAAAAGTCAAAATCGTGGAGCATCCAGCCCAAGTCTTGCTCTCCCATCAGGCTGGCGTCCACCCCAGGAAGGTCATCGCCCTCGACCAGTTCAAAGCTGGCAGGAAACTCCCGCACCCCAAGGCAAGGCATGTGAAAATGCTGACCTTTCCTAGCGCGGCGATTGAAAATGTCCAGATGCTTGCCTACGGTATCATCCGCTCCGGCACGGGGAGTCAGCTCGAAATGGGCTTCGATGATGTAGGCCACATCCCGCAACACGGTAGCAGCACGCTGTTGGCGATCTTCATCTACAAAACTGACTACGCCAGCAGTATTGCCAGCTTTCATGGCCTTGGTCACGGTGCCTGCCGCCAATTTGCCACCCACTTCATTGCGACGAATGGACTCAAAACGGATGGGTTTCAACACACTAATGCGGTCAATATGCCAGCGAATGGCTGGCTTCCAATGGATGGCTTCGAGAATACCCCGTGCCGCAGATGGGGTGATGACGTCGTAACTGACGCGTTCCACCTTCATTTCTGGGCGGGTGAAGCAGGCTCGTTCGCCCCATATTTTCAATTTTATTCCGTATCCCATATTGTCTCCTTTCTCACTATTTTTTCAGAGCACACTGGCTTCTGCGCTGATGAAACCTGGATTATCCCAGCTCAAGCCACAATCTGGATCGTACAAGTTTTCCGCCATCAACTGCATAAACTGGTTGCCAAACCGCGTCTCGTTCACCGGCTGCACCGCACCGACAGCACGGAGTGCTTGCAATCCCTGCTCGGGAACCTGTACCAGGTAGGGCTGCAACTTGCGGGCGAGCCCACCCACATACTCAGCGTAGGACAACTGCCTCGCCAGTCCAGCAACTTCTGCATTGTAAGGGACGATGATCGGTGTCATATTGCTTTCGATCATCCGAAAGTGGCGGGCAAGCTGTTCATAGGGAATGCCCTCCTTGCCACCCGTCTCAATCTGCTGCAACAACTGGTGAGCATCCAGTTGCTTGCCCTTCAACCAGTAGACTTCGCGGAAATAGTCGCGGATGGCTGCCAAGGACAAAGGATTGTTGGCGTGACGGCGAAAGATACCCTGGCAGGACTGGGTATATTGGGCCAGTTCCGGCGGGGTACTCCAATCGCTGGCAACGGTGAACACCCGAACATGGCTGGATTCCTTGGGCCGTTTTCCTTCCCTGTTGCAGCGCCCGGCTGCCTGGGCAATGGAATCCAACCCGGCATCGGCGCGATAGACGGCAGGAAAATCCACATCCACTCCCGCCTCTATCAACGAGGTGGAAATCAGGCGGCAGGGCTCACCATTGTTTAGGCGGCCTCTCACTTCACGCAACTTGTCACTGCGATGGCTGGCGCACATCAGGGTGGTGAGGTGGTAGGTGCCGGGCTGGTGACGAACAGCCTCGAACAGGCTGCGGGCATGACGCCGGTTGTTGACGATGCACAGCACTTGATGTTCGGCCAGGATGGCGGCAGTCAGGTCATCGTCTGTCATAGCACCAACATGCGCGACGGTGACTCGCTCGAGTTGCTGGTGAAGCTGAGCGGGGGAAGGGGCCAGTTCCCGAACGTTTTCCAAGCCGCCCTCAAAGCCGTCCTTCTGCTGTAGCGCCGGCTGGGTAGCCGTGCACAACACCAGACTGCTTCGATAATTGCAGGCAAGTTCGTCGATGGCCGCCACACAGGG
This sequence comes from uncultured Porticoccaceae bacterium, assembly GCA_964469165.1. Taxonomy (GTDB): domain Bacteria; phylum Pseudomonadota; class Gammaproteobacteria; order Pseudomonadales; family Porticoccaceae; genus CAYXXZ01. The sequence goes on along the minus strand of CAYXXZ010000090.1, from coordinate 3,583 downwards.
CCGCAACAGATTGACGGGCAGGGTCTGGGCTTCGTCGAGAATCACCACGCTGCTGGCAATATTGTGGAGTTTTCGGCAGCGGGACGAGCGATTGGCAAACAGGCTTTCAAAGAACTGCACTGCGGTGGTGACAACGATAGGCGCTTCCCAGTTCTCGGCAGCCTGCCGCAGCTTGTCGCGGGAATCTGGATCGCTGTAGTCGGCTTTTTCCTCCGAAAAAGCGCTGTGATGCTCCAATACCGCCTGCTCGCCCAACGGCCCCAGTGCCTCGCGGAATACTGCTGCGTTCTGCTCCACAATGCTGGTGAAGGGAATCACCAGAATGACACGCCGCAGGCCATGAGTGATGGCGTGATCCAAGGCGAAGGCGAGGGAGCTCAACGTCTTGCCGCCCCCCGTCGGAACATTCAACGAGAATAATCCCGGTTGCTGCGCCGCCTCCCGGCGGACGTGGGCGAGAATGTGGCCACGAGTGGCGTTGACGCCCTGAGAAGATTGAAAGCGCGGTTGGCTGAGAAATTGATTTAGCTGATCTCGCAATGTAGCCAGGGATGGGAATTGGCTATCACGCGGCGGGAGATTGTCGACTTTTCGGTAAAACGTCTCGGTGTCCAGAAAATCCGCATCCACCAGACAGGAATAGATCATTCGCCCCAACATCGCCAGTTGGAAGCCGCCGTAGCCTTGGCGCTGTTTGAAAGGTGGGAGGTCTGGTGCGGAAGGCAGCGTAATTTCTCGCTGCCATACTCCATCAAGACTGGTGACCGGGGACTGGCGCAGCCGCTCCGCCAGCGGAGTGATGGCTTGCTGTCTGTCGCTGGACATGCCATCGGCTAGGCCGGCGTGGTGCCCAGCAATGGCATAGGCCAGTAGCGGCCACAACTGTGGATACTTCTCCTTGGCGACTCTTGCGCCCCAAGTGGCGTGATCGACCTTGCGCGGACTGCCCCGCAGCCGGGCCTGAAATTCATCGCAGTATTTGCCTAGGTCGTGCAGCTTGCCGGCAACCTCTGCCAACTCTGCGCCATTGAAGTGGCTGGCTTTCTCCGCGGCCAATTTCCCCACGGCTATCAGGTGATCGACCAGTTTTTGCCATTCCGACTCATCGCGGTTAGCAGCAGAGTGGGCATAAAAAGTCATATTACTATTTCCATGTAGATGCTCTCGTACTGGGATTGCTTGAAGTCGCTCCCATAGAGATCGGCCGCGAACCAGATAAATAAAGGCAGCGGTTTGGGAATGGTTTTAGTTATTCCCCGGCAATACTTGGTGGTTTTACTTTCGTTGGGGCTATGGTGCCGTATGGCCTGGGTTTTGGCTAGTCGAGGGGGGGCGCGCGCGGGCGCCTTCGTGGGCAGGGTAGGGCTGGGCCGGGATCTGGTGCGCTGGAATCGCAGGCCTTGCAGCATGGTTCCGACCCTGCACCAGGGGTGCCCCTGCTGGCCTAGCGGTCTCGGGGGGCATTTACTCTGGGGGCAGCCGATGTGTCTGCGGATATGCCCCCATTTGTTGCTGGATTTTGTGGTGCATTATGGCGCTTCTTGGAATGGCAGGTAATAAAAAGTCCGTATTTCGTAGGCTATAAAGCATTGCTTGGAGGGATGTCAAAGTGGTGCCGGATATAGGAGTCGAACCTACGACCTTCGCATTACGAATGCGCTGCTCTACCAGCTGAGCTAATCCGGCCCGGGGAGGGCGCCTATATTACTCATCTGCGCGACGCTTGGCGAGTGCGACCGGCTCGCGCCGATTTGCCGTCATCGGTTGTTTCCCGATATCTGTAACTGTAAAATGATAACGATTATCAGTTGTGTGGTGCTGGTGCCATGGATGAGAATGAGATCGTAGCGCCGGTATCGTCATTTGCCGGACAGGCGATTGTGGGATAACTTTCGTCGACCGCTCTCCCGTATCACTCGTCGCGGTATTGCGATTCATATTGTTCATCTTCAAGGAATCCGGCAATTCATGTTGAACCCTTCCCTTTCTGTGACGCGCCGTGGCGCGATGTTTGGCGCGGCGCTGGTAATCGGTATTGCCGGTGCGCTGTGGTACTGGGGAGGGAGCTCCGCGCCTGCGAGCAGCATGCCGCAGAGCCAGTGGGATCGCCCCGCCACGGTGCGTGCCGTTGCGGCGCAGCGCAGCGATCTGGATATATGGATCAGGTCCATTGGCACGGTGCTGTCCCTCAACACAGTGACGGTGCGCAGTCGCGTCGATGGCATGCTCACCGAAGTGCATTTCAAGGAGGGCGCCGAGGTCGGGAAAGGCGATTTGCTGGCCGTCGTCGACCCGCGACCCTACCGGGCGCGTCTCGATCAGGCCGAAGGTCAGCTCCAGCAGACCCAGGCACAGTTGCGCAACGCCCGTGCCGATCTGGCCATGTACGAGGGGCTGACCCACAAGAATTCCATTTCCCAGCAGCAGCTGAATGCGCAAAAGGCGCTGGTGGAGGAGTTGACGGGCACCCTGAAGAACCATACCGCACAGGTGGCGGATGCCCGCCTTCAGGTATCCTGGACCGAAATCAAGGCGCCTATCGATGGCCGCCTGGGTTTGCGGCGCGTCGATGCGGGTAATCTGGTAAACGCCGGTGACAGCGATGGCCTTGTCAGCATCACCCAGATGAGCCCCATTTCGGTGCAGTTCACCGTGCCGGAAGTGCAGGTGGGCGCTCTGCGCGAGGCGGTTGCGCGGGGCGAACCGCTGCTTGTTGATGCGCTCGACCGCGACGAGCAGCGGATTCTCGCCGCGGGCCAACTGGCATCGCTGGACAATCAGATCGACACGGCCACCGGCACGCTGCGCGCCAAGGCGTTGTTCGAGAACGCGGACAAAATTCTCTTTCCCAACCAGTTCGTCAACGTCCGTCTGCGCCTTGGCCGGGAAAGTTCGGTCATCACCATACCCGCCGATGCGGTGCAGTATGGCGCCGAGAGAACCTATGTCTACGTGATCGCCGACGACAAGGCATATTCCCGCACCATCAGCCTGGGCACCGTTGCCGATGAGCGAGTGGCGGTGACGAGCGGCCTCGAAGAGGGGGAACTGGTCGTGCTGGAGGGGCTCGATCGCCTGCGCGATGGCAAGGCGGTGGTATTTCCCGATGGCGTTGAAGGCTGATGGCGCGCGCTGGCGGGGAGCCTTGTTGTGAATAGCCTGTCCAAGCCGTTCATTCTGCGTCCGGTCGCGACATCGCTGCTGATGCTTGCGGTACTCGCCTCGGGAATCCTCGCCTGGCGTCTGCTGCCGGTGGCGGCATTGCCGCAGGTGGATTATCCGATCATTCAGGTGTTTACCTTCCAGCCCGGTGCGGGGCCGGAGGTGACCGCACGCACCATCACGGCGCCGCTGGAGCGCCAACTGGGGCAGATCCCCGGCCTCAAGCAAATGTCGTCTACCAGTTCACTCGGCGCCTCGGTGGTCACCCTGCAGTTCCATCTCGAAGTGGATCTCGGCGTGGCTGAGCAGGAGGTGCAGGCGGCGCTCAACAGTGCCGGCAGTTTGTTGCCGAACGATTTGCCGACGCCGCCGATCTACCGCAAGGTCAACCCTGCGGATGCGCCCATCCTCACCCTGGCCG
>CAYXXZ010000089.1:0-12870 GCA_964469165.1 uncultured Porticoccaceae bacterium | reverse complement strand
GCGACCTCAAGCCGCGCCTGCCGCAGTTGTGTCGTATTCAAATTCGCGAGACCTGCACCAGTGGCTGTATCTACGAAGGGGAGTAACGAGGATATAAGAGAAGATGTTACAGCCAAGCGTTACACAAAGTCCTTTCCAAACATCAAACTCGCATTTCAAATGCCATTGTCAGCAATGACCCATGGCAGTAATTGCCTCATAAGCCGATATTGTTAGCCGAGCCACGTACTGAGCTCGCTTGGCAGAAATCCCGTCCAGCGCCGCAGTGCGCGGCGAAAGTTGGCCCGGTCGCTGAAGTTCAGGTATTCCGCAACGTCTTCGCTGGAATAGCCGCGACTCAGATAGAGCTCCATGGCCACCGCGGCGCGCGCCCGGTCCAGCTGTTCCTGGAAATGGCTGCCGTGTTTCTTCAGTTTGCGTTTGAGTGTCGCGGGACTCATGGCAAAGGCGTCGGCGATCTGCTCCAAGCGCAGAGGCGTACGGATCTGCGCCACCAGGTAGTCGTGCAGGTCGTCGAGCACACTGGCCGGCGCCGGCAGCGCTGCCATCATGTCGAGCCCTTCCTGTTCCGCGACCCGTCCGGCCGTGGCCGATGCATCGATCCAGGGTTTGAGCAGGTACTCGCGGGGCAGATACATCTGATTCCGCGGGCAGCCGAAACGCAAGCGCTCCCCCAGATGAACCCAGTACTGCTCGATATAGCGGGGTTGTGCGTGGGACAGATAAAAGGACCAGGGCAGCTTCTGCCCCGACAGCCATTGGCTCAGGCTGCTAACCGCGGTCATGCTGGCTTCGATCAGAAACACGGATTGCGGGCTGGCGCCGAAGCTGTCATCCCAGCACAACCAGGCGTGGTGTTCGTCGAGACGCAGTCTGGGTGTCATCAGGGGCGACAACAGCGGTTGCAGGCGCACCAGTCGCTCCAGCGCTTCGAGCAGGTTGCCGGCATGGCGCAGGGCGTGGCTGGCCGCGCCGTAGTGACCGGGCAGCCACTGGTGGCCGATCAGAAAGCTGGTGTCGTCCGCCTGCATCTGTTGGCGGGCATTGTCGATCAGGCAGATAAATTGCTGGGCGCTGATCAGCTTGTCGCCCCTGAGGATATCGTCGTAAAACAGTCCGCTGCCCTGCAAGAGGCGGTGCTCATTGACGCCGCGAGCGAGTGCCAGATCGATCAGGGTAACCGGCTGATAGTGGGCCGGAATGAAGCGCGTGTCGCATTCCAGCCAGCTGCGCTGCTCAGCCATGCCTGACCTCAAGCATCTGCTTGGCCTTTGCCATGGCGATGGTGAGACGCTGCAACAGGGTTTCGGCATCGTCGCCGCGCGCCATGGCCGCCACCGCCGTGGCGGACAGGTGGAGCCGCTCGCCGTGATGGCTGCTCTTGTAGGCCAGGTGACGGATCGAATGTTGCAACTCGTCCGCCAGCACTTGCGCTTGGCGCTCGCCCGTATGAGGCAGGATCAGCGCAAAGCGATCTCCGGCCAGGCGACACAGCAGATCGTGCTGGCGAAGATTGAGCAGTATCTGCTGGGTCAGCACCTGCAGCAGTCTGTCGCCCTCGCGATGGCCGTACTCGCGGTTGACCTGGGAAAACCCGTCCATATCCACCATCACCACAGACACCGGCAGGCGTGCCTGTTCGGCCTCGTGCAATGCCAGCGCCAGCTGTTTGCGAAGATATTGGGCGTCGCCCAGAGGGGTCAGTTTGTCGAACTGGCGGTGCTCGCGAAACAGGCGTTCGCGATTGCGCATCTGCTCGTTGATGGCGAGCTGTTCACGGTGCCAGTGGAAAATGCCCAGGGTCAGGAGAATGAATCCGGCGGGCATGGGGCCGGATTCCAGCCAGCCGTCCCAGCGCACCTCGTCGGGCAATGCCACGAATTCGTCCACCACATCCATGAACAGGCTGAAGAACAGGCAGCCGAGCCCCATGAACAGCAGGTTGGTCACATAGCCGGCGGGGCGGCTCTTGAGCAGTAGCCAGAGCCATACCAGCAGCAGCCCCGCGGAGCCGCCCTCGCCGGCGATATCCAGCCAGTCCCAGGCGTGCAGTGGTTTGATTTCGCCCTGAAGCAGATGCAGGATCAGGCCGAAATTGGCTGCGGCAAACAACACAGCCAGTTTGATTTTATGGCTGGTGAGCAGTGGCGCATTCTGGAGTTTCTTGAGCAATTGCATACTGATGGAAAGCCTGGCGACATTGGCAACGACCTGAGCTCTCCACCGCGAAAACCTTGCGAGGCTCGCGCAGCAGCCTTGGCCGGCGTGGAGGCAGGGATACGAGATAGCTGAGCCATCAAAACAAGGGGATATGACAGCCAGGTTTCAGTGGGGGTCATATCAGCTCAGGCGACTACCTGTGGGGCGCTGAATTCAGGGTTCCACAGGCGTTTGGCAGCCGTTTTCACGATTCGGCGAGGGGTCAAAGTGGCTCAAAAACCGCTGTAGATGGCGTTGTTCACGCCTGTTTTGCCCCTCTTGCACCCCTCCTGTCACAGAACTGACACCCGCTCCTCCTAGCGTGCACCTCCGTAACGGGGCACCGGCGCCCTGCAGATCAATTCAAGAGGAGCACCCATGTTTGCGCATTACATCACAGCCCGGCAGGCCGGGTTCCGAGTCAGGACATTGGCGCTCGCGATAGCCGCCAGCACGCCATTTCTGGTGCAGGCCCAGGCGACGGACACCAACTCGGAGTTCGTCGATGTCATCGGTCAGGCCGCGCAGCTCGAACAGGCGCTCGACGAGCAGCGCCGCGCCAATACCATCAAGAGCGTGGTGCATGCCGACGCCATCGGTCAGCTGCCCGATGACAACGCCGCCGAAGCTCTGCAGCGCATTCCCGGCCTTTCGGTCGAGCGCGACCAGGGCGAAGGTCGCTTCGTGCGGGTGCGTGGGCTGGGCTCGGATCTCAACAGCGTGACCATCAACGGTACCCTGGTGCCGGCCCCGGAAGATGATCGCCGTGCGGTGGCAATGGACGTTTTGCCCAGCGAGCTGGTGCAGTCCCTGTCGGTGGTGAAGACGTTGACCCCGGACATGGATGCCAACTCGCTCGGCGGTACCATCGAAGTGGAAAGTCTGTCGGCCTTCGACCACGACGGTATGTTCTACAGCCTCGGCGGCGAGGCCAGTCACGACGACAACACGGGCGAGCACAGCCCCAAACTATCAGGCGCGTTCAGCGATCGCTACAGCCTCGGCAGCGGTACCGACAACTTTGGCGTGGCCGCTGCCTTCAGTTGGCAGGAGCGCGAGTTCGGCTCCGACAATACCGAGACCGGCGGCGTCTGGGATTTCGATGACGACAACCGTCTCGAAGAGCTCGAACAACGCCGTTACGAGATTACCCGCGAGCGCACCGGTCTGGGTCTGAACCTGGACTACCGTCCCGACGCGGACAGCGAAATTTGGCTGCGCAGCCTGTACAGCCGCTTCAAGGACGACGAGATCCGCCAGGGTTTGGTGACAGAATTTGGCGACCCGCAACTGGCGGGGGAACTGGGCGATGCCGAGGCCGTTCGCGAGCTCAAGGCGCGCGAGGAAACCCAGGAAGTGATGAGCATCGTGTTCGGTGGTCAGCGCCAGTTCGGCGACTGGAACATCAGCGCGCAGGCCGGCTACAGCGAAGCGAGCGAAGACAGCCCCGGCGGCATCGGCAATGCGGCCTTCGAAGCCGATGACGATTTCAGCGCGGTCGGCTACCGCGATACCCGAAAGCCGCGCCTGATCGGTGGCGAAGGGTTGTACGACCTGAACAATTTCATGCTCACCGAGGTGGAGTGGGAAAAGCAGCGCACCACCGATACTGAAAAGAACTTCAAGATCGACCTGACCCGGGATTTCTACTGGGGCGCCATGCCGTCGCAGCTGGCTTTCGGAGGCAAGGTCAGTCGCCGTGAGAAGGATAACGATCTCGATGTCTGGGTGTATGAGGACTTCGACGAACTGGGCTTTGGCGACGACCAGCTCAATCTGTCCCGTTTCAGTCGCGGCAACGTGGATTATGGTCTGGGCCGTTTCGGGCCGGCAATTTTCGAGCGCGCGGTGAAGAATCTGATCGGCGGTCTGGAGCGCAGCGATTTTCACGACGAGGAGGAGTCGCGCATCAACGACTTCGTCATCGAGGAAAACATCGATGCCGCCTACCTGATGAACACGCTGGATATCGATGATCTGCGCATCATCGCGGGCCTTCGCTACGAGAGTACCCGCCTCAAGGCGCGTGGAACCGGCCTGGATCAGGACGATTTCGTTACCACCCGGTCGAGCAATGATTACGACCATTGGCTGCCGGGCCTGCACGCCATCTATCAGGTCGATGACCGGACCCAGATTCGCGCGGCCTGGACCAATACCGTAGTGCGCCCGACATTTGGCCAGCTGTTCCCGGGCTTCGTGATCGATGACGACGAAATGGAATTCGGCAATCCGGACCTGAAACCGCTGGAGTCCGCCAACTTCGATCTTGGTATCGAGCACTACATGGGCCGTGCCGGCGCTGTGTCCGCATTCTTGTTCTACAAGGACATCGACAACTTCATCTATACCGCCGATCTCGCCGGCACCGCTGACTACGCCGATTTCAGCGAAGCCATCACCTCGGTGAACGGCGGCAGTGCCGAAGTCTACGGTCTCGAGCTGGCGTACTCACAGAAGTTCGACTGGCTGCCCGCGCCCTGGAACGGTTTGCTGGTGAATGCCAATACAACGTTCACTCATTCCGACGCCGATATCGAACAGTTCGATCCCGATCTGGATGCCATGAGTCGTCGCGGCATCAGCCTGCCGGGCCAGTCCGATATCACCGGAAACTTCACGCTGGGCTGGGAAAACGATCGCCTCAGTTTGCGGCTGTCCGCCAACTACAAGTCGGACTATCTGAATGAAGTGGGCGACCCCCTCGATTCCCGTCAGGACCTGGAAGTGGATGATCAGCTGTTCATCGATTTCAGTGCCAGCTATTTCCTGCGCGACGGTCTGCAGGTGTATTTCGAGGCGCAGAACCTCACCGATGAGTCCTATTACGTCTACAGCGGCAACCGCAGCTACAACGCCCAGTATGAAGAATATGGCCCCACGTTCACGCTCGGCGTCAGATTGAGCCGCTTCTGAGTTCATGACCAGGCAAAAAAAGTGCGGCAATGATTGCTTCACATCCGTTTGGCACCAAGGGAGATCGGTGGCGGGGCAGCGCTGTTCGAGACCGTCAGCGGCAGGGACAGCCGCTGTCGAGCCCCCCGGGGATGGGTTTACGGCGTGTCTCGAACAGCGTTGTCCCGGGCTGCGGCCGGCGTGCGCAGTGCCTGAAATTGTCAGCACGATGGCTCGGTCAATGGATCTCGAGCTTACGTTTTTTCACACAGGATCGCTATGAATCCAACATTTCGCTTTATATCTCTCGCCATCGTGAGTGGCTTGCTGGCTGCCTGCGGTGGTGATGAGTCCGCCAGTGCAGCCAGCGGCAACCAGGCTGGCGTGTCTTCGGCGTTGGCCTCGCAACAGCCCGCTGAGGCAGCCCCGCAAGCCCTGTCAACACTGGAACACTGGGTTCCCGCGAGCGCCGCGCGGGCTGAATTCTGGCATTTGCTGCCCGGCGCTGGCCTATCGGGCGCCGACCGGCTCGCTGCCGATGCCGAGGGTCTGTGGCTGCTGGACGCCAACGGCACCGCGCTGGCGCGCTATGAAGGCGACTTCATGACGCTGGATGTGCGCCTGCGCGGCAACGAACTGCTGATCGCTACCACACAAACTACCAGCCAGCGGCCCACGTTGCTGCAAGTCGCGGTCGACACGTTGGCCGTTCACCGCGAACTGGTGCTCGCCGAGAGCGAATACCGCATCGAAAGCCTGTGCCTGTATGAAGACGAGTCCCGCAACCTGCATCTGTTTACCGTCGGGGAAGAGGGCATGGGTGACCAGTGGCTGATCGGCGCCGGTGACGTGCTGCTCGACGATGCCTCGCATGTGCGCAGTCTGCGCCTGCCGCCGGAAAGCGAGCATTGTACCGTGGATGATCGCCGCCACTTGCTGTATGTGAGCGAGGAAAATGTCGGCATCTGGGCCTACGGCGCTCATCCGGAAGCGGAGCAGAGCCGCCAGCCCGTCGACCTGACAGCACCCTTCGGCGGCCTGCGCGACATGGTCGCCGGCCTGGCCGCGGTACCCGGTGGCGTGCTGGCACTCGATGCCGACGCGCAGCGGCTGCACCGCTACGAAGGGCAGAAGCAGGGCTGGGAGCGGCTGCCGCCACTGGCGCTGACAGGCATCGCCGAGCCGGAACGACTTGCCGTGCGGGTGCGTGACGGCAAGGCCGAGCTGCTGCTGGTTGATGGCGACGATGGCCATCTCTACCAGACGTCGATCGACTGGCCGCTGCCTGAGATGTCGCTTGCCGCCGAGGTGCCGGTGGTGCTCCCCACCGTGCAGACCGAGCCGGTGCCCAGTGCCGGCGATGCCGCCGACGATCCGGCGATCTGGATTCATCCTGACGATCACAGTGCCTCCCGTGTTCTGGGCACCGACAAGCGCAATGGCCTGGGCGTCTACGACCTGGAGGGCAATCAATTGCAGTATCTGCGCGTGGGTCGCCTGAACAATGTCGATGTGCGCCACGGTTTTCAGCTGGGCGGGCAGCGCGTCGATCTGGCAGTAGCCAGCAATCGTGATAACAACAGCCTGCATCTGTTTGCCATCGACCCGCGCCACGGCGAGTTGCGCGATCTGGGCCAGATTGCCACGCCACTGCACGAGATCTACGGCCTGTGCATGGGGCTGGGCGCTGACGGGACTCTGTACGCCATCGCCAACGACAAGGATGGCCGCTTTCTGCAATACCGTCTCGATGGCGGCAGCGGAGAAGCGCGCGGTGAACTGGTGCGCGAGTTCAGCGTGGCGTCCCAGCCGGAAGGCTGTGTGGTCGACGATCAGCGCCAGCGCTTGTTCATCGGCGAGGAGGGCGAAGCCGTCTGGGCGCTGGACGCCGGCGAGAAGGGCTCCACCGAGATGACCAGGGTCATTGCCGTTGGTGGTCCGATCGCGGCCGATATCGAGGGGCTCGCCATCTATCAGCACCCTGAACATCCCTACCTGGTCATCTCCAGCCAGGGCAATGACAGCTATGTGGTGGTCGATGCCGAGCCGCCTTATCGGTTGCGCGGCAGCTTTCGCATCGGTATCAACAGCCAGTTGGGTATCGACGGAGTATCGGAGACCGATGGCCTGGAAGTGACCTCAGCGGATCTCGGCGGCCAGTGGAGCCGTGGCATGCTGATGGTACAGGACGGTCGCAAACGCATGCCGGAAGGCAACCAGAACTACAAATACGTGCCCTGGCAGGGTGTTGCCGAGGCCTTGCAACTGGATTGACGGAGGTACTTCATGCCAACCAGCCACGATATGTCTCCCTGGACCTTGATCGCTGACGCCAGTCTGCTGGTGCAAGTGGTCATGGCGATTCTGGCCATCGCCTCGCTGGCGTCCTGGTTTCTGATCGTTCAGCGCGGCGCCCTGTTGGCGCGTGCGCGCCGCGCACTCGACGGCTTCGAGCAGAGCTTCCGTGCGCAACAGGGGAAGTTGGAGCAAATGGGCGAACAGGGTGACAATGCCGTGCCCGACGGTGCGAGAAGTGTTTTCCAGGCGGGTTATCAGGAGTTTCTGCACCTCAGCCAGGGCGAGGAAAGCGAGCCCGACGCCGTTCTGGAAGGCTCGCAGAGAGCGATGCGAGTGGCGATTTCCCGTGAAGAGGAGCGCCTCGGCAAGCACCTGGCCTTCCTCGCCACTGTCGGATCGGTGAGCCCCTACATCGGCCTGTTCGGCACCGTGTGGGGCATCATGAATGCCTTTATCGGTCTGGCTCAGGTACAGCAGGCCACGCTGGCCGCAGTCGCGCCGGGTATCGCCGAGGCGCTGATTGCCACCGCCATCGGCCTGTTTGCCGCCATTCCGGCGGTGATCGCCTACAACCGCTTTTCCTCCGCCAACGAGCATCTCGTCCAGCGCTATTACACGTTTGCCGAGGAGTTTTCGGTGCTTCTGCATCGCAGGCTTCACGGCAGGGCGGCGAGGTAAGTCATGGAGCCCATGCGTCCCGTTCGTCAAAAACCCAGGCTCAACGCCGAAATGAACGTGGTGCCCTACATCGACGTCATGCTGGTGTTGCTGGTGATCTTCATGGTCACCGCGCCCATGATGCTGCAGGGTATCGAGATCGAGCTTCCCAAGGTCGCCAACGAGGCCCTGGCGAGCGACGACCCGCTCAATATCGTTACCTTGTCGATCAGCAGCGATGGCCATTACCACTGGAATCAGGGCGACACCGTCAATACCGAGAGTTACACCGACAGCGCCGTTTCCGTGGAGGAAATGAGCCGGCGCATCAGTGCCCTGGTGGCGGCGCGACCCGAGACCCAGGTATTCATCAGGGCCGATCGCCGCGCCGAGTACAGCCTGATCGTCGAGGGCATGGCGGCACTGCAGCAAAGCGGCGTCATCCGGCTCGGTCTGGTCACGGAGGCGCCTTGAGGCAATGCGTGCCGAAACCGACAGAAACATCGTCATGCGCGTCATCCGTGAGCACAGCAGCTGGCTGATTCCCGCTGTCGCGAGTGCCTTGTTGCACGGCGCCGCCGCGTGGGTGCTGCTGGGTGGCTGGTGGCAGGGAGCTGCCATCGATGCGCCGGCGACACGAATACAGACCCAACTGATGACGCTGACCTATGAAGTGGCCGAGCCCGAGCCGCCGCCTGTCCCTGAAGTGAAACCAGCGCCGCCGCCCGAGCCTGTTCCCGATGAAGCGGTCGTTGCCCGCAAGCGCCTTGAGGAAGAGCGCGAGCGGCAGCTTCGGGAAAAGCAGCACACGGAGCAAGTTCGCCAGGAGAAGGAACAGGAGTTGGCCGAACAGCGTGCCCGTGAGGAGCGCAGGGCGGAGGAACAACGCCGCGCTCAGGAGGCCGAGCAGCAGCGCCTTGCCGCTGCGCGTGCCAGGGCGGAAGCCGCTGCCATGGCGCAGTACCAGCCCATCAACAAATCGCCGCCAGCCTATCCACGGCGCGCGCTGGAAAAGCGCATCGAGGGCAACTGCACTGTCACTTACACGGTGACGCCGGACGGCCGCGTCAACAAGCCGCGGGTGATAGAGGACGCCTGCGATGATCCCATCTTCATCCGCCCATCCCTGGAGGCGGCGCGCGCATTCCGCTATCAGCCGCGCATCGTGAATGGCCAGGCCGTGGCGGTCGACGATGTTCGCAACACCTTCCGTTATCGCATCCAGTAACAGTTGTCGCGCCGGACAGGATCGCCTGCCTGAGAACCCTCAATCCACTCAAGAACCTGAAGGACTATCACTATGTTTCGCTCCACGTTGACCGCCGGGCTGCTGCTTGGCATGACTCTATTGACTCCCTCTCTGGCGACCGCTGCCGAGCCTGTGCTGAGCATCGCCATACTCGGCGACGCCGAGCCAAAACCCAGGGCGGAGTTTCCCGGTCTCGCCGCCGCGGTCGGTCACGTCAATCATCTGGCGGACATTCATGATCTCGACTTCGTCATAGGCGTCGGCGATATCGCTCACAAGGGAACGGAGATTCAGTACGAGGCCGTCACGCCGGTACTTCAGCGCCTGACACTGCCGTTCTACCCGATCATGGGCAACGAAGAGCATGGCGCGAGCGTGGCGCGCTATATGGAATACGTCCAGCGCTGGAACGACGGTAAGGCTGAAATCAGTGCTCCCAGTCATGTACTGGAATTCGAACGCCTGGCATTGGTGATGGCCTCACCCGACGAGGGCCGGGATTTCAATGATCAGGGGGTGGCCTGGGTTCTGGAGCAGTTGCAGCGCCTTGCCCCCAAGCCGGTGCTGCTGGTGGTGCATGGCGCGCCGGCCGGCACGTTTCCGGAGCGCGCCGACAAGGGCATCCATCATCCCGGCTTCGCTGACGTCAGCGCCCAGCCCAACCTGGTTGCGATGATTTCCGGCGATCTGCACATGGATCTGGAGAGAAGCGAGCACTCGAAGCAGATCGATGGTGTCCACCACCTGCACATTCCCGCCCTGGAGCGTACCAAGATCCCCGACGACGAGCACCATGTGCCGATGTTCCGGGTGCTCACCGTTATGGATGATGATCAGGTGATCGTCGATACCTATCAGGTCGGCATTGCCGGCCCGCTGGCGCGCCATGACTATCGCTTTGAGTTGCGCAAAAGATAGCCGCCGAATGTGGTAGCCATGGTGAGGTGCTCGTGCAGGAGCCTGCCTGCAGGCGACCGTATACCGTACTCCGGTGGTTGTGTCGCCTGCAAGGTACATCAGGTCTCACGGCGGTGCAGGAACAACCAGGCGCAATTCAGGATAAACCCTGGTTTTCCCCGTTTTGCTGTGGACGCACGGCGGTGACCTGGCAGTCGAACGAGCCGTCTCGCACCTGCACCTGGATGGCATCGCCCTGGTTTATCTGTGCCACCGAGCTGATCGACGCGCCCTGCGTGGAGCGCGCAATGGCATAGCCGCGTTCCAGGGTATTCAGCGGGCTCACCGCGTGCAAGGTAGCCGCAAGGCCCTGCAACTGGCGGCGCCGGTCGCTGGTGAGACTTAGCATGGCGCGCTGTATACGCATGTCGAGCTGGGCGACGAGTTGCCGGCGGGCGGCGATGGGGAACGTCCCGAGATGGTGGTGGAAGCGCCTGTCCAGCTGCGCGAAGCGCGTATTGCGCCGCTCCTGGAGGCCGTGCCACGCCTGAAGCATGCGAATCTCCAAGTGATCGAGATGTTGGTTCTGTTCGCGCAGTTTGTCTGCGGGACTGCGCAGGCGCTTGCCGAGTGCATCGAGCGAGAATTGCGCCTGTGCCAGCACACGGCGCATGTGACGCAGGAAGAAGCCCTCGTAGGCCGCGATATTGCTGCGCAGCGCTGCCATGTCGGGGCCGGCGATTTCCGCAGCCGCGGACGGCGTGGGCGCACGCACATCGGCAACGAAATCGGCAATGGTGAAATCCGTCTCGTGGCCCACCGCGCTGATCACGGGAATGGCGCTGGCGTGAATGGCGCGAGCCACCGCTTCTTCGTTGAAGGCCCACAGATCCTCGATCGAGCCGCCGCCGCGCGCGACGATCAGGAGATCATCGCGCCCGCGCATATTGGCCTGGGCAATAGCGGCGACGATCTGGGGGGCGGCTTCTCTGCCTTGCACGGCAACCGGATAGATGACCAATTCGATCCACGGGTGACGCCGCGCGCTGACGTGAATGATGTCGCGCACCGCCGCGCCCGTCGCCGAGGTGATGACGCCGATGCGCCGCGGAAAGGCCGGCAGCGGGCGTTTCAGTTCATCGCGAAACAAACCTTCGTCAAGCAGCTTTTGCTTGAGTGCTTCGAATTGCTGCTGCAGCGCGCCGGCGCCGTCCGCCTCCATGTGCTCGGCAATCAACTGATATTCACCGCGCGCCTCGTAAAGGCTGATCCGGCCGCGCACCAGCACCTGATCGCCGTCCCGGGGTTTGAAGCGGGTCAGCTGGTTGCGGTTGCGGAACATGGCACAGCGGATCTGGGCGTCCTTGTCCTTGAGAGTGAAGTACCAGTGCCCCGAGCCGGGCCGCGACAGGTTGGAGATTTCACCCTTCACCCACAGCAGGGAGAGATGGCTTTCCAGCAACAGCCGGGCGCGGCGATTGAGCTGGGAGATGCTGAGGAACTGCTTTTCGGAAGGATCGCTGATCATGGCGGGATTGTAGAAGCAGAGTCGCGCCCTGTACAGGCGCGGCGAGGGGCTGCATGGCGAGCGGGCAGGGGCTTCGTAACGCTCCCTCCGGTCAGACCTCGGCCCACTGCCGCAGCAGATTGTGGTAGACACCGGTCAGTTGCAGGAGCGCGGTGGCGTCCGCGCCACTCTGGCGCAGGCGTTCGATGGCGGTATCCATTTCGAAGAGCTGGCGCCGCTGGCTGTCGTCGCGAATCAGGCTCTGTATCCAGAAGAACGACGCCAGCCGCGCGCCGCGGGTGACCGGCGTTACCTGATGGAGGCTGCTGGACGGGTAAATGACCAGGTCGCCAGCCGGCAGTTTGACTTCGTGTTCGCCGTAGGTGTCGCTGACGATCAGCTCGCCTCCGTCGTATTCGTCCGGCTCGGACAGAAACAGCGTGCAGGAGATGTCGGAGCGCACATAGTGGTGGTTGCGACTGTGAGCCTGATCCTGGGTTTGGTCACCGGCATGGCCGGGCTCGTCATGGTGGCCGAGCAACATGACGGCACCGTCGATGTGGAAGCCATATTCGCCACCGCCGCGGTAGCGGTTGAAGCGTGGCGACAGTGTGCGTCGCGGCAATGCCGCGGAAAAATAGAGTGGATGGCGCGCCAGCGCATCGAGAATGACGCGCCCCAGTTCGGCTTTCAGCGGCGAGCCGTCGGGCAGTTGTTCGTTGTATTTGACCTGCGCGCCCTGGTGGCCGACGGTTTCGCGGCCATCGGTCCAGTCCGCGTTTTCCAGCGCGTGCCGCAGGGATGTCAATTGCTCTGTGGTCAGAATGTCGGGAATGTGCAGCAGCATTGTGGTCTCCAGAGACGGCTATCAGATAGGTGAACAGGCCTTGGAGAGCACTTGCAGGAGCCTGCCTGCAGGCGACACCAGCGAAATTGTCGCTTGCGGGCAAGCTCCTGCAAGGAGATTCCCAGGGCCTCCAAAGAAGACTATTTCTCGGCCATTGAGCGCATCACCTGCAGGAGCCTGCCTGCAGGCGACCCCCATATCAGAAGCGGAAATCAGCGCTCAACAGAAAGGTGCGCGGTATCCCCGGTGTATAGCGATAGCCACTCTTGTTGATTGCCGCCACATACTCCTTGTCGAACAGATTGTAGGCGTTCAGCCGCA
>CAYXXZ010000088.1:0-13125 GCA_964469165.1 uncultured Porticoccaceae bacterium | reverse complement strand
GCCATCCACCAGAGAATATTCGGTGTGAACGCGCAAATGGATGAAGCGGGGTTCTGCAGACATGGACGGGTTCCGGGACAGGGAAAATGATCGGCCTGGATTCTAGCAAAGCAGGCGCCGATGTAGGAACCTGCCCGCAGGCGACAAATCTCGGTGGTTGTCGCTTGCAGGCAAGCTCCTACAGGAGAGGTGTGGTTTGTAGGAGCCCTCCGCTGTCCTTTCGGAAGCTTTTACGATATTCGCCGGCGCGCCTGGAGAGCCTCGCGAACCGGCCGGAACGACCGGCGGTGCGCCGCGCATGGCCCCAGGCGCGCAAGCGCCTCGAGGTGAGCGCGGGTGCCGTACCCTTTGTGCGCGGCAAAGCCATAGCCGGGAAAATGCTCGTCCAGCACCGCCATTTCGCGATCGCGCACCACCTTGGCGATAATCGACGCCGCACTGATGACCGGCACGATGCTGTCGCCCTTGACCACGGCGATGGCGCGATGACGCCAGCGCGGCAAGCGGTTGCCATCCACCAGAACATTGTCGGGACACCGGGAAAGGCCGTCCACCGCGCGCACCATGGCAAGCATGGTGGCTTGCAGGATATTGATCTCGTCGATTTCGGCGACGCTGGCGCGGGCGACGCTGACGCACAGGCTTTTGTCGAGAATTTCATCGTACAGCGCTTCGCGCCGTTGCTGGCTGAGCGCCTTGGAATCAGCCAGCCCCGCAATGGGCCTGGCGGGATCGAGAATCACCGCTGCGGTGACGACATCGCCGGCAAGGGGGCCGCGCCCGACTTCATCGACACCGGCCACGATGCCCGCGACGTTCTCCCAGGCAAAGAGATCAGCCACGTTCGCCGCGCCGTTTTCGAATCATCGCAGCGAGTTCTGCCGCGGCTGTGGCGCCTGCGCCCAAACGCAGGCTGCGATGGAGCGCCGTAAATTCCGCGATCAGCGAAGCGCGCTTCTCCTGGTCGTAGAGCATGGGTTTCAGCGCCGATACGAGGTTGGCGGAATTCGCGCCATCCTGAATCAGCTCGGGCACCAAAGGCTTGTCGGCGATGAGATTCGGCAGGGAAATGTAGGCCGTCTTCACCAACTTCTCCAACAGCCAGAAACTGAGTGCTCCGGTGCGGTAGGCAACCACCATGGGTTTCTTGAACAGCATGGCCTCCAGGGCCGTCGTTCCCGAGGTGAGCAACACCGCGTCGCTGGCAGCCATTACCTGGTGGGATTGCCCCCGCACCAGCGTGACCGGCAATCCCGGGAACTCGTCTAGCAGTTCACTGAGCTCACCGTGGCGCCGTTCGCTGGCAGAAGGTATCACGAAGTGCAGACCCGGGTTTTCGCGATGCAGCTGCGCGCATGCCTGAAGAAAAAGTGCCCCCATGAAGCGTATTTCCGAGCATCTGCTGCCCGGCATCACCGCCAGCAGTGGCGCGTCGTCCAGGCCGAGTTCCCGACGGGCGCGCTGACTGTCGACGTCGAGCGGTATACGGTCCGCGAGTGGATGGCCGACGAAAGTGACCGGCACCTGGTGGCGGCGATAGAAATCACCTTCAAAGGGAAACAGTGTAATCATGCGGTCGACAGCGCGCGCGATGGTCTTTATGCGCCCCTGGCGCCACGCCCACACGGAGGGGCTGACGTAATGTGCGGTGAGAATGCCGCGCTTGCGCAGGCGCAATTCGAGGCCGAGGTTGAAATCCGGAGAATCGATACCGACGACAAGGTCGGCGCCGTGGGCAAGAAAATGTCGTGCCAGCGCCTTGCGCATGCGCAACAATTCCGGCAGGCGCTTCAGGGGCTCGACGAAGCCCATCACCGAAAGCCGCTCCATGTCGAACAGGCTCGCAAAGCCTTCCGCGATCATCGCGTCGCCGCCGAGGCCGCTGAAACGGGCATCTGGAAAATGACTGCGCAGGTGCCGGATCAGATCGGCGCCGAGCATATCACCGGAAGCTTCACCCGCCACGATACCGATTTTTACGGGTTCATTCACTCGCCATTCCTCGTCGGCCTGTTGACTATGGTTTGAGCGATAAGCCGCAAGCTTTGAGCAACGACGAGTCTGGCAAAGTTCAATCCAAAGCTTACGGCTTACAGCGCTCTTTCCCTAACGAACGATGCCCCGCGATGAGTTGCGCAAAAAATTCGCCAGTGGCGCAATGACATCCTGCTCGCCGCTCATCTGGTCGAGTTCGGCGATGGCCTGCTCCAGGATCAGGCCGCGCCTGTAGATGGTCTTGTAAGCCTGACTGATGGCAGCGATTTGTTCGCGGCTGAAATTGCGGCGCTTGAGACCTTCCACGTTGACCGTGCGCGCTTCAGCGGGATTACCCATGGCCATCACATAGGTGGGCAAGTCGTGGGACAGAAACGTGCCTGCGCCGACAAAGGCGTGGGCTCCGACATTCACGAACTGGTGCACCAGTACATAACCGGACAGTATCGCCCAGTCGCCAACCACCACGTGTCCGGCAAGCGAGGCATTGTTGACCAGGATGCAGTGATTGCCCACCACACAGTCGTGGCCCACATGCACATAGGCCATCAGCAGGTTGTTGTCGCCGATGGTCGTTTCCGAGCGATCCTGAACCGTGCCGCGGTGGATGGTCACGCCCTCGCGAATGGTGTTGTTGTCGCCGATCACCAGGCGGGTGGGCTCGCCCTTGTACTTGAGGTCGGGTGTGTCCTCTCCCACCGAGGCAAACTGAAAAATGCGGTTGTTGCGACCGATTCGGGTCGGTCCCTTGATGATGACGTGGGAACTGATGACGCAGCCATCACCAATCTCCACATCGGGACCGATAATGGACCAGGGCCCGATGCTGACATCGTTTCCAATCGTTGCCGAAGGATCAATAATGGCGCGGGGATCAATCAACCGCCTGTCTCCTGTAGAGGGGTCTGAGTTTTTTCGGGCAGGCGCCCTGCCGATCGAGAGGCATGCAGGCTGGAGAGCCGCTGGACGCTTAATCCAACTCCTGGAGCGCACATAGCAGGCGGGCTTCACAGGCGAGTTGGCCATCCACGGTCGCACGGCATTTGAAGCGCCAGATATTGCGCTTCACCGAATCGATACTGGCTTCCAGCATCAGGCGATCACCGGGAACGACGCGGCGCTTGAAGCGCACATCATCGACACCGGCAAAAAGATAAAGTGTCTTTTCGTCGGGCCGCTTGTCGACCGTGGAAAACCCGAGAATACCGGCCGCCTGCGCCATGGCCTCGATGATCATCACACCGGGGAAAATCGGCGTATGAGGGAAGTGACCGTTGAAGACTTCTTCATTGGCGGTGATGTTCTTGTAGGCGACGATTTTCTCTCCTGGCACCAGTTCAACAACCCTGTCCACCAGCAGAAAAGGATAACGGTGGGGTAGAAACTCTTTAATCTCTCTAATTTCCATCAATAACTCTCAGTAACCCTGCCACCGCCAGCGGCCTGCAATTCCCGTGCTGCCAGCAGGCCGTTCAATGATTGCTGTTCTTTTCCAAGGCCGCGAGGCGCTTGGCGATATCGTCCAGTTGGCCAAAGCGCACAGCGTTCTTGCGCCATTGGCGATTTTCATCAAAGGGGGT
The DNA here is from genome assembly GCA_964469165.1 of uncultured Porticoccaceae bacterium. Lineage (GTDB taxonomy): Bacteria > Pseudomonadota > Gammaproteobacteria > Pseudomonadales > Porticoccaceae > CAYXXZ01. Next base: position 9,550 of record CAYXXZ010000088.1, on the reverse strand, counting down.
ACCCGAAGAATACACACCCGGCGTGGTGATGGATTTGGTGATCACCGCGCGACCGGTGATGGTAACACCATCGCACAGCTCAATGTGGCCCACCAGACCCGCACCGCCCGCCATGACGCAGTTTTTGCCGATTTTCGAACTGCCGGCAATCGCGGCGCATCCGGCAAGGGCGCTATTATCCCCGACCACCACGTTGTGGGCAATTTGCACCAGGTTGTCGATGATTACACCATTGCCGATCACGGTATTGCCGAGCGCGCCCCGGTCGATGGTGGTACAGGCGCCGATTTCCACATCGTTGCCGATTTCCACGCTGCCCAGTTGATGGATCTTCACCCAGCTGCCGCGTTCGTTGGCAAAGCCAAAGCCATCCGCACCAATGACGGTGCTGCTGTGGATGATGACGTTGTTGCCAATGAAGAGGCCGTGATACACCGTCACATTGGCGTGAAAATAGCAGCCTGTGCCGACTACCGTATCGTCGCCGATCACGGTGCCCGGCCCGATGTAACTGCCGTCGCCTATCACGACGCGCTCGCCGACCACCGCCCCCGCGGCGATGGCAACGCCTGCGCCGAGTTGCGCCGATGCCGCCACGGACGCCTGGGGATGAACCCCGGGCTCGACATGGTACCTGGTATCGAAGAAAGCACTGAGTCGTGCATAGGCCACGTACGGGTCGGCGGCGACCAGCGTATTGCCCGCATGATCAGCGGCGTCTCGCTCGGTAAGGATGATGGCACTGGCGCGGGTCTCAGGGAGATAACGCTTGTAGGCGGACGAGGCGAGGAAGGTGATTTCACCCTCCCCCGCTTCGCGCAGACTGTTCAATCCGTAGATGAGACAGTCCGGGTCACCCTGAAGACCGACACCCAGATGATCGGCAAGCGCCTGGAGTCGATAGCCCGTCATCGATTATTTTGTCTTGCTGTTGAGGCGCTCGGTAAGCTTGGCCGTGAGATTGATTTCCGGCTTGGCCATCAGCACCGCATCGGCGCGCAGCAATACCGTAATGCCTTCCTCGGCAACCAGCTCCTGGATGGCTTCGAGGGCCTTGGGCTGCAGCTCGCGAACGATATTGTTCTGCAGGGCACGCGCCTCGGATTCCAGCTTGCGGGCAGTGAGTTCGATATCTGCGCGCAGGTATTCCATCTTCTTCTGGAATTCATCCTTCTGGGTATCGGACCAGGTCATGCTTTTGGACTCCGCCTCTTTCTGCATGGCCTGGATATCTGCCGCAGTGCTCTCGTACTTGGCCTGGAGAGCCGCGTATTCCGATTTTGCCTGCAGATCCTTCTGGCGCTTTTGCGCCACATCCGAGCCGAAGATGGCGGCGCCGAGATCGACGACGGCAATCTTGTCCTGAGCCAGCAGAGAAGAACTGAAAAGGGACAGCGCTGTCACCAGCAGTAAAACGACTTTCAGGTTACGCACACAGAATCTCCGTGAGTTTTGGGGTGGTTGAGTTATCAGAAGGTTTGACCCAGAGAGAACTGGAAGAACTCTCTGTCATCATCGTCGCTGTAGTTGAACGCCTTGCCGAAGCTGACGCTGATGGGGCCGAAGCCGCTCAGCCAGGTGGCCGCGATACCGCTTGAATAGCGCAGCTCGCCACCTTCGGGCTTGAAGCAGTTGCTCTGGGTCGGACCGCAATCGGTATCGAAGATGTTACCGGCGTCGAAGAACAGCGATGACTGTACGGAGCGCTGATCCTTGAGGAACGGCAGCGGGAAGATGATCTCCGCACCCACCTCGACCCGAATGTTGCCGCCGAAGGGGTCGGCATCATCGATGTCGATCAGCTCACAACCGGGGTTGTCCTCGGGCAGCGAGTAATCACTGCAGATCTTCGCCGGGGTGTCGCGCGGGCCGAGCGTGTTGCGCTTGAAGCCGCGCACGGAACCAAAGCCACCGCCGTAGAAGTTCTTGAAGAACGGCAGGCGCTCGCTGTCGCCGAAACCTTCTCCATAGCCGAGATCGGATCTCAGCTTGAGGATGAAGTCACCCACGATAGGTTTCAGGTACTGGCTCGCCAGCGATATCTTGAAGTACTCGACATCGCTGCCGGGAATCGCGACATCGAAACTCAGCCGGTGCTGATAGCCACGCGTGGCGAACACGCCGCGGTCGAGGGTCGACTTGACCGCATTGAGGTTGATGGAAAATATGTCGAACTGATCGCCGTTGGTATTGACGAAATCCGCGATTTCCATGGAGGAGAATCGGCCGAGATCAATGCTCAGGTTCTCATAGTTCAAGCCAAAACCGAGGCTCGCGGTCTCGGAAATGGGGTAGCCGAAGTTGATCCCCGCGCCGAGACTGTCCGTCGTATAGTTGGCCAGGTTGAACTCGCCGTAATCCGTGCTGCGGTAGAACACGTTGAAGCCCGCGCTCACACCGTCCGCGGTGAAATACGGATCGGTGTAGGAAAACTGGATGTTGGTCTGGTAGGTACTGCGGTTGAGGCCGATACCCACCCGGTCGCCGGTGCCGAGAAAATTGTTTTCCTGGAGGTTGGCGCCCAGCACCAGGCCGTAACCCTGCGCGTAACCAACGCTTGCACCGATACTGCCCGAGGGCTGCTCTTCCACGGTATAGAGAACGTCGATCTGATCGCCGGTGCCCGGCACTTCGCGGGTCTCCACGTCCACGCCCTTGAAGAATCCGAGCCGTTCGAGCCTTACCTTGGAGTGCTCGATGAGCGCCGTGGAGGCGGCGCCGCCTTCCATCTGGCGCATTTCGCGGCGCAACACCTCGTCGGAGGTCTTGGTATTGCCGCGGAATTCGATGCGCCGCACATAGGCGCGCTTGCCCGGGTTGACGAAAAACGTCACCTTGGCGGTGCTGTTCCCGTCATTCACCTCGGGAAAACCCTGCACTTCCGCGAACGCATAGCCTTCGTTGCCGAGGCGCTGGGTGATCAGTTCATTGGTGCGCGTCATCTGGCGTTGGGAAAAGTACTCGCCCTGTTCGAGCTGGATGAGCCCGCGAATTTCCGATTCATCGACGATCAGGTCGCCCGCCAGATCGATCTGATCGACGGTGTAGACGCTGCCTTCGGCGATGTTGATGGAGATGAATACCGCCTGTTTGTCCGGGCTCACGGACACCTGGGCGGAATTGACATTGAACTGGATATAGCCGCGGTCGAGATACCATGACTGGAGGCGCTCCAGGTCGCCGCTGAGCTTTTCCCTGGAGTATTTATCCTTGCCGGTGATCCAGGTGAACCACCCGGAAGTACTCAGCTCGAACTGGTCGAGCAGTTCGTCCTCGTCGAAGTCCCGGTTGCCGATGATGTTGATCTGCTTGATCTTGGCGACATCGCCTTCCTTGACGCTGACGTTGATGGCAACGCGGTTGCGCGGCAACTCCTCCACTTCGGTTTCGACAATGGCACCGTAACGGCCCTGCGCAACGTACTGGCGCTGCAATTCCTGGATCATGCCTTCGAGAATGGTCTGGCGGAAGATCTGGCCCTCTGCGAGACCATTGTCGCGCAGGGCTTTCATCAGGTCTTCGGTCTTGATGGCCTTGTTGCCCTCGAAGTTGATCTCGGAAACGGCGGGCCGTTCGACAATGGCCAGGATCAGCACATTGCCATCGCGCGCGACCTTGATGTCACCGAAGTACCCCGTGCGAAACAGGGCGCGGGTGATATCCTTGATGCTGCCTTCGTCGATCAGATCCCCGGCTTTGAAAGGCATGGCCGCAAAGACAGTACCGGCGCTGACTCGCTGCAAGCCTTCCAGGCGAATGTCCTCGATCACGAAAACGTCCGCCAGGGCAGAGGACATCAGCAGGGAGAACAGCACTGCCCCTATAACACGCTTGATACCAATCATTCTTCGTTGTTGTCCTTCTCAGTGTCAACAGGCCCTCGGCCGGGAATGTACATCAGATGCTTCTAGAGTCTCGCGACATCATTGTATAAGGCGATTACCATCAAACCAACCACCAGGAACAGGCCCAGTCTGTAGCCTGCCGCCTGTACCCGCTCGGACACAGGACTGCCTTTCACCGCCTCGACGATGTAGTACATCAAATGGCCGCCATCCAGCACCGGGATCGGCAGCAGGTTGAGGACTCCGAGGCTGACACTGAGCAGGGCAAGGAAGCCGATATAGGCTGAAACACCGTGCTGGGCGGAAGCGCCAGCCACTTTAGCAATGGTTATTGGGCCGCTCAAGTGTTTCGGAGAAATAATCCCGGTGACCATTTTCTTGATGGAATCCAATACCATCCTGGTGGTTTTCCAGGTCTGGTGCAGCGCCTGGCTGAAGGCGCCGACGACGCCGTACTCCATGGTGCGCAGATAGGAATCCGGCCACTGGGGAATCACCACCGACATGCCGACCTGGCCGATCACCGAGCCATCGTCCTGGGTCACGCCCTTGGGTGTGATGGTCGTGAAGAAGCGCTCGTCGCCTCTCAGGATTTCCACGTCGATCGGCTCTCCCGGGCGTGCGCGCACGTAGTCCACCCATTGGCTCCAGCCGTCGATTTCCCGCCCGTCCATGGCGAGGATTCGATCGCCTGCCTCGAGCCCTGCCAGATCGGCCGCGTCCCCGGCCATGACTTTTTCAGCCACGGGTTCGATCGCCGGGGTGTACAACCGAATGCCGATATCCGTGATGGGATTGGGCACATCCGGGTCCACCTGCCAGCCATCGAGGTCGGTGTAGAGTTCACGTGGCGCGGACGAGCCCGGCGCGGACACCGTGAAACGGATCACACCCTGCTCGCCGATGCGCATCACGAGCTGCTCGCCCAATGCCTGCCAGGTCGGCGTGGGCTCGCCATCCACGGCGAGAATCTCGTGTCCCGCCGCCAGGCCCGCACGCTCCGCCACGGAACCCGGAACCACGTTGTCGACGATCGGCGCCACGCCCTGTACACCGCCGAGAAAGACGACCCAGTATGCGATGATGGCGAGCAGAAAATTGGCCAGGGGTCCGGCGACGACGATCGCCATGCGCTGCCACACTGATTTGTTGTTGAATGCCTGGGGGGCATCGTGCGCGGAAACGTTGCCCTCCCGCTCATCGAGCATCTTCACGTAGCCGCCCAGCGGCAGTGCAGCGATGACGAACTCGGTGCCGTGATGGTCGTGCCAGCGGGTCAACGGGGTGCCGAAGCCAATGGAAAAGCGCAGCACCCTGACGCCGCAGCGACGCGCCACCCAGAAGTGGCCGAACTCGTGGATGGTCACCAGCACACCGAGCGCGATGAGGGTGAAAAAGATGATCTTGATGATTTCTAGCACTGTGCGGCAACCTCCAGACAAGCCATGGCCATCTCCCTCGCGCGTTTGTCGGCGTGTTGGACAGAGGGAAGGTCCAAGGGTTCACAACCTTGCCAGGCATCGAGCACCCGGGCAACCGTGGTGGCGATTTCCATGAAACCGATGCGCCCCTCAAGGAAAGCCGCGACAGCCACTTCATTGGCGGCATTGAGCGCAACCGGATAGTCCTGCGCGTTTCTTGCCGCCTCTCTGGCGAGAGCCAGACAGGGAAAGCGCTCTTCATCGGGAGCTTCGAAATCGAGGCGCGCGGTGGCCACCAGATCGAGGGGCGCCACGCCGGACGCCATGCGCTCGGGCCAGGCCAGGGCATGGGCAATGGGCGTGCGCATGTCCGGATTGCCCAACTGCGCCAGAATCGAGCCATCCACATAGGAAACCAGGGAATGGATGATACTCTGCGGATGAATCACCACATCTACCTGGCTGGGCGGCACATTGAACAGCCAGCACGCCTCGATGACCTCGAGGCCCTTGTTCATCATCGTCGCCGAGTCCACGGAAATCTTCGGACCCATGCTCCAATTGGGGTGCGCGCATGCCTGGGCCGGTGTCACAGCGGCCAGCGCGGAAAGTGGCGTGGTGCGGAAAGGCCCGCCCGACGCAGAGAGAATGATCTTGTCGACACCACCGCGATCCGCGCCGCTGTAGCCCTGGGGCAGGCACTGGAACACGGCATTGTGCTCACTGTCGATGGGCAGCAGCGTGGCGCCATTGGCGCTCACCGCGTCCATGAAAAGACGCCCGGCCATGACCAGCGCTTCCTTGTTCGCCAGCAGTACCCGCTTGCCGGCACGCGCCGCGGCCAGCGTGGGCAAAAGCCCGGCGGCGCCGACGATGGCGGCCATCACCACATCGACTTCCGGATCGGACGCCACCTCCACCAGTGCCTGCTCGCCCCAGAGTACGGTGACACGGCCGTCGATCTGCGCCTTGAGCTCTTCTGCGGCCGTCTGGCTACCCACGACCACATAGCGAGGCATGAAGCGCCGGCACTGCCTGGCCAGCACATCGATGCGGCTGTGACCGGTCAGGGCAAAGACGCGGAAGCGCTCGGGATAGCGGGCGACGACGTCCAGGGTGCTCTCACCGATGGAACCCGACGCCCCCAGTACGGTAATTCTTGCGCTCATGTCCGCAGGTGAATCAATAGTAGATACATCAAGGAAAATACCGGGAGGGCCGCCGTCAGACTGTCGACGCGATCCAACAGACCACCGTGGCCGGGAAGAATGTTACCACTATCCTTTACCCCCCGGTGGCGCTTCACCATGCTCTCGAGCAGGTCCCCCAGTACCGCCGCCAGCACCGTGACCAGCACCACCACAGCCCACTGCGGCCACAGGTGACGCTGACCGGCGCTGAAAGCGACCACCGCGGGAACGACGATGAGCGCCAGCAATACACCGCCAGCCATGCCTTCCAGCGTCTTGCCGGGGCTCACCCGCGGCGCGAGTTTGTGCCGGCCGAGCGCGCGACCACAGAAGTAGGCGCCGGTGTCCGCACAGGCGACGGTGAGAATGGTCAGAACCACCAGCCAGCGGCCAGTCTCGAGACTGACCAGCCAGCTGATGGCGATCCAGGGGGGCAGCAACACCAGCACGCCCATCAGGGCACGCACTGCCTTGCTGCCCCAAAGGGCGGCACTGGCCGGATATCCCCACACGCACAGCAACGCCAATATCCACCACTGGCAGGTGCCCAGCAACACCAGGCTGACGAGATCCTCGTGCACCTGTGCGCGCGAAAACCCGAGCGCCTCGAACGCCACCACCATCAATACCGAGACACCAGCCAGATACACCGCAGTGCCGCCACGCCCGAGCGCGGACAGCGCTGCCCACTCGCGAAACCCCAGCAGAATAACGGCACCAGCGAACACCGCGAACATCGGCGCCGCCAGGCCGAACAGGGCTCCCAGCAGCAGGGCAAGGAGGATCAGGGCAGTAATGACCCGCTGTTTAAGCAAGATGTGTCTCCGCGTTTTTTATCGTCAACTGCTCCGAGGTCTTGCCGAAACGGCGCTGGCGACTGGCATAGTCTGTAACCGCGGCGTCAAAGGCTCTGGCGTCGAAATCCGGCCAGTAGACCGGAGAAAAATACAGCTCCGTATAGGCGAGTTGCCACAGCAGGAAATTGCTGATGCGCTGCTCACCGGCGGTACGGATACAGAGATCCGGCGGCGGCAGGTCAGCAAGACACAGGAACTGGCCAAAAGACTCCTCGGTGATGTCCTGGGGTCGCAGCACGCCCATCTGCACATTGGTGGCCATCTTGCGGGCGGCCTGGACGATATCCCAGCGCCCGCCGTAGTCCACCGCAATGTTCAGCGTGGTCTTGCCGTGGCGGGTGCGCTGTTCCGCATCGTCGATCAGCTTGCACATGCGCGCGCTGATGCGGCTGCGCTCACCGATCACACGCAGGCGAATGCTCTTTTCCTGGAACTCCGGCAATACCTTTTTCAGATAGGTGCTGAACAGCGACATCAGGCCGCGCACCTCCGCTGGCGGGCGCTGCCAGTTTTCGCTGCTGAAGGCAAAGATGGTGAGATATTGGATGTTGTGGCGGGCGCAGGAATCCATGGCATCCCGCACCCTTTCCACGCCCCGTTCGTGCCCCGCCAGCCCCCCCAGACCGCGACTGCGGGCCCAGCGGTTGTTGCCATCCATAATGATGGCGACATGGCGTAGCGGATACTGTTGTTTGTCTGCGTCGTTGGCTTCTGACATGGGCGTCTCTGCTCCCCCTGCCGGAAGCAATCAAATCTCCATCAAGTCGGCTTCTTTGTCGGCCAGCGCGCTGTCCACCTTGGCGATAAAGCCATCGGTTATCTTCTGCACATCATCCTGGGCCTTGCGTTCCTGGTCCTCGCTGATTTCCTTGGATTTCAGCAACTCCTTTACATCCGACAACACATCGCGACGAATGTTGCGAATGGACACCCTGGCGTTTTCGGCTTCAGCACGCGCCTGGCGGATCAGTCCCTTGCGGGTTTCCTCGGTGAGCGGCGGCATCGGAATACGGATCACATCGCCCGCGGTGTTCGGGTTGAGGCCAAGCCCGGACTTGAGAATCGCTTTCTCGATATCCGGCACGACCTTTTTCTCCCAGGGCACGATGGTCAGGGTGCGCGCATCGGCGACGTTGACGTTGGCCACCTGGCTCAGCGGTGTATCCACGCCGTAATAAGAAACGGTGATGCCTTCCAGAAGCCCGGGGTGGGCACGGCCGGTACGCAGCTTGTTGAAGGTGTGCGCCAGCGACTCAAGGCTCTTGGCCATCCGCTCGCCGGCGTCGCTTTTAAGCTCTTCGATCATGCTCATTCTTCCTCGATGAGTGTGCCTTCATCGCCCCCGACAACGATGTTCAACAGGGCGCCAGGCTTTGACATTCTGAAAATCCGCAGCGGCATATGGTGTTCACGACACAGGCAAATGGCAGTCAGATCCATTACGCCGAGTTTTCTCGCCAACACTTCGTCGTAGGTGAGACGATCATATAGCGTCGCCGTGGGGTTGCTCAGCGGGTCGTCACTGTAGACGCCATCGACCTTGGTGGCTTTGAGCACCAGGTCGGCACCGATTTCGATACCGCGCAGACAGGCGGCGGAATCCGTGGTGAAAAAGGGGTTGCCGGTACCCGCGGCGAAAATGACCACTTCGCCTCTCGCCAGATTGCGCACTGCCTTGCGCCTGTCATAGTGATCCACCACGCCACTCATGGGAATCGCCGACATGATGCGCGCCGCAATGTTCGAGCGCTCCAGCGCATCGCGCATGGCCAGGGCGTTCATTACCGTGGCCAGCATGCCCATGTGATCACCGGTGACGCGCTCCATGCCCGCCGCCTGCAACGCGGCACCGCGGAACAGGTTGCCGCCACCGATCACCAGGCCGACCTGGACACCGATACCCACCAGCTGGCCGATTTCCAGCGCCATCCGATTGAGCACCTTGGGGTCGATTCCGAAGGCCTCACTGCCCATCAACTCCTCACCGCTGAGCTTGAGAAGAATGCGCTTGTACTTCTTGTCCTTGGTCGTCTTGGTATCCGCCATGGGCTCTCCGTATCGAAAATGGCGGCGGGACGTGACCGCCCCGCCGCCACCGGTTCACTTCACTCACTTGCTGGCACTGACCTGGGCGGCAACTTCCGCCGCAAAATCGGTTTTTTCCACTTCAATGCCTTCGCCGACCTCGAAGCGTACATAACCGCTGATGTCTGCACCAGCTTTTTGCACCAGGGCAC
>CAYXXZ010000087.1:1619-13226 GCA_964469165.1 uncultured Porticoccaceae bacterium | reverse complement strand
TTCTTGCGCGACACCGAGCACGCCCTGCAGGGCATGGCCGACAAGCAAACCCAGCGCCTCCCGGATAACCCCGAACAGCGCACCATCGTGGCGGCGCTGATGGGCTTTGCGCACTGGGACGACTTCTATGCGTGCCTGGCACAGCACCGGGCGCTGGTGGAGGATGTGTTCGCGGGCATCGCCGCGGAGGCACCGGAGGAGCGGCAAACGTCCCCCGCACTCCAGACAGTGCGCGGCCTGTGGCTCGGCGCCGCGGATGGCGATGCCTTTGAGCGCGAGCTGGAAGCCCTGGGGCTGCGTGATGCCGCCAGTGTGGCGCACGCCCTCTACCAGTTGCGGGAAAGCCGCGCGGTGAAGGGCATGACAGCCCTGGTGCGCAGCCGTCTCGATGCCTTCATGCCGCTGCTGATCACCCAGTGCGCCGAGCTCGACAGCGGCGCGGAAACCCTCGCGCGCGTCCTGCCGCTGGTGGATGCGGTGTTGCGGCGCAGCGCCTATCTGGTGCTGATGATCGAAAACCCCCAGGCGCTGCGCCAATTGATCTACCTGTGCTCGCAGAGCCTGTGGGTCGCCCAGCAGATCGGTCGCTACCCGGCGCTGCTCGACGAATTGCTGGACGTGCGCACCCTGTTCACGCCCGCCGACAAGCAAAGTATCGCCCAGGATCTGCAACAGGTGCTGTTGCGCCTGCCGGTGGATGACCTGGATGCCCAGATGGAAGCGCTGCGCCATTTCCGCCGCGCCCAATCCCTGCGCATCGCCGCCTGCGAAATGGCGGGAGCGCTGCCGCTGATGAAAGTGAGCGACAACCTGACCTGGCTCGCGGAGGTGATTCTCGACCAGGTGCTGGCGATGGCGCAGGAGTGGATGGTCGCCCGCCACGGCTACCCCGGCAGGGCGGACGACGCGGCGCCGGCGCCGGGCCTGCTGATCGTCGGTTACGGCAAGCTGGGTGGGCTTGAGCTCGGCCATGGCTCCGACCTGGACCTGGTGTTTCTCCACGACGCCGACCCGGCCCTGTCCAGCAGCGGCGAGCGCAGCATCGACAACGCCAGCTATTTCAATCGTCTCTGTCAGCGCCTCCTTCACATTCTCAGTACCCAGACCGCCGGCGGCGATCTCTACGAGGTGGATACCCGCCTGCGCCCCAACGGCAACTCCGGCCTGTTGGTAACCTCCCTCGCCGCCTTCGAAAAATACCAGCAAGAGGGCGCCTGGACCTGGGAACACCAGGCGCTGGTACGGGCGCGACCGGTCGCGGGCGACATGCGGCTCGCGCCGCTGTTCGACGATATCCGCCATCGCGTACTGTGCCGGGCGCGCGACGGCGCCGCGCTGCGCCGCGACGTGATCGAGATGCGCGACAAGATGCGCGCGCATCTCGGGTCTTCCGCCAGCGCCGGGCGCGAGGGGCGCTTCGACGTCAAACAGGATGCCGGAGGTATCGTCGATATCGAATTTGTGGTTCAATTCGCGGTCTTGGCCGAAGCCCACCGATGCCCGGCGCTCACGCGCTGGACAGACAACATGCGCATTCTCGACAGCCTCGAAAGCCAGCAGTTGCTCAGCGGCGCCGAAGCGCATGCCCTGCGAGAGGCCTACATCGCCTACCGTTCCGCGGTTCACCGCCTGCAGCTGCAGCGCCAGAAAGCCGTGGTCGGGCAGGGGTGGGAAAACGGGCTGGAACACCACAGGCAAGCGGTGACTGCCGTCTACCAACGCCTGCTGGAGACGTAATCTTTTCGGGGCCTAATTTTTTCGGAGCCTATTTTTTCGGAGGAAGTCCTACATGTCCTTTGCTGACCGCGATGGATACATCTGGTTTGACGGTGAACTGGTTCCCTGGCGCGACGCCCAGGTGCACGTGCTCACCCACACCCTGCATTACGGCATGGGTGTTTTCGAGGGGGTGCGCGCCTACAACACCGAGTGCGCGGGTACCGCCATTTTTCGTCTCAGGGAGCACACCGATCGGCTGTTCAATTCCGCCAAGATCATGGGCATGAATATGCCCTGGAGCAAGGACGATATCAACGAAGCCCACCGCCTGGTGATGCGCGAGAACAACCTGCCGGACGGCTATTTGCGTCCGATGGCGTTCCTCGGTTCGGAAGGCATGGGCCTGCGCGCCGACGGCCTGGAAACCCACGTCATCGTCGCCGCCTGGGAGTGGCCGGCGTATCTGGGTGACGAGGGTATCGAGAAGGGCATCCGCATCCGCACCTCGTCCTACACGCGCCACCACCCCAACATCGCGATGGTCAAGGCGAAGGCCAATGGCCAGTACATCAACTCGATGCTGGCGCTGCGCGAAGCCATCGATTGCGGCTACGACGAAGCACTGCTGCTCGACCCCGAAGGCTATGTCGCCGAGGGCAGCGGCGAGAATATTTTCATCGTGCGCAACGGCGTTCTCTACACGCCGGATCTCACCTCCTGTCTCGAAGGCATCACCCGCGCCACCATCTTTACCCTGGCCGAGGAAGCCGGTTACAAGGTGGTGGAAAAACGCATCACCCGCGACGAGGTCTACATCGCCGATGAGGCGTTCTTCACGGGCACCGCCGCCGAAGTGACGCCGATCCGCGAAGTGGACAAGCGCACCATCGGTTGTGGCAGCCGCGGCCCCATCACCACGGTGCTGCAAAAAATGTATTTCGATGTGGTTTACGGTCGCCACACCGTACATCCGGAGTGGCTCACTCCGGTGGCCTGAGACATTCGCTCGATGGGTGGCGGGGGCGGTATCCTGGTCGTCGGTCCCTCCTGGGTGGGGGATATGGTAATGGCCCAGACGCTGTTCAAGACCCTCAAGGCGCAATACCCCGCCGCACCCATCGACGTCATCGCGCCGCCCTGGAGCCAGCCGCTGCTGGCGCGCATGCCGGAGGTGCGCGCGGCCCTCGATCTGCCCATCGGCCACGGCGAACTCAAGATCGCTCTGCGCCGTCGCCTCGGCAAGCAATTGCGCACCCGTGGCTACCGCCGCGCCATCGTCCTTCCCAATTCGCTCAAATCCGCGCTGATCCCGTTTTTCTCCGCTATCGAAACCCGCACCGGCTGGCGTGGCGAAATGCGCTACGGCCTGCTCAACGACCTGCGCGTACTGGACAAGAGCCGTTATCCGCTGATGATCCAGCGCTTCGCCGCGCTGGCCTATCCGCCGGGCGCCGCGCTGCCCGATCCCTTGCCCTGGCCGCGCCTGATCGCCGACACCGCAAACCAGCACGCGGCCCTGGCCGCCTTTTCGCTCGATCGCCAGCGCCGGGTATTGGCCCTGTGTCCCGGTGCGGAGTTCGGCCCCTCCAAGCGCTGGCCCGAGCAATATTACGCCGCCGTGGCCGCCGAGATGATCCAGCGCGGCTGGCAGGTGTGGCTGTTCGGTTCCGCCAACGACCGCGCGGTGACGCAAGCCATCGCCGCCGCGCTGCCACCGGATGCCGCCGGCCACTGTCGCGATTTGGCGGGAGCGACGCAACTGGCCCAGGCCATCGACCTGCTGGCCCTGGCCGACGCCGTGGTGAGTAATGATTCCGGACTGATGCACATCGCCGCCGCGCTGGCGCGTCCGCTGGTGGTGGTGTATGGCTCCACCTCGCCGGGCTTCACGCCGCCGCTGGCGGAGCGCGCGGCGGTGCTTTCCATTCCTGTCGATTGCGGCCCCTGCTTCAAGCGGGAATGCCCCCAGGGGCACATGAAGTGCATGCACGGGGTGACGCCGGCGCGAGTCCTCGAGGCCGTCGCTACGCTTGCCGGAGCGCAGTTTTCGTGAAACTCGCGTTCCTCATTTATCGCTATTTCCCCTACGGGGGCCAACAGCGCAACATGCTCGCCATTGCCAGCGCGGCGCTGGCGCGCGGCCATCAGGTGGCGGTGATCTGTCATCAGTGGCAGGGCGAGGTGCCAGACGGCATCGAAGTGATCCGGGTTGCGGTGAAAGGGCTCGCCAACCACAGCCGCATGGCGAACTTCGGCACGGCGGCGCTGGCGGCGGCACAGCAATGGGGCGCGCAGATGACGTTGGGTTTCATCAAGTTGCCGGGCCTCGACCTCTACTATGCGGCGGACCCCTGCTTTGCCGAGAAGGCCTGCCACCTGCGCGGTCCCTTGTACCGCCTGCTGCCGCGCACCAGGGGCTACCTGCGCCTTGAACGGGCGGTGTTCGCGCCCGACAGCAAAACGCACATTCTCGAGGTGTCCGAACGCGAGCGCGCCAGCTTCATGCGTCACTACGGAACGCCCGAGGAGCGCTTTCATCGCCTCATCCCCGGTATCTCGCGTACGCGCCTGGCGCCGCCCGATCACCTCCAGGTGCGGGCCGCCAAACGCCGCGAACTGGGGATCGATGCCAATGCGCAGGTGTTGATCGCGCTGGGGTCCGGCTTCAAAACCAAGGGCCTTGATCGAAGCATCCGCACTCTGGCGGTCCTGCGCGAGCGCGGCCACCCGGCACACCTGCTGGTGGCGGGCCAGGACAAGGAGGGCGCATTCCGCACGTTGGCGCGGCGCCTGGGTGTGGCGCAACAGGTCCGCTTTCTCGGCGGCCGCGACGACATCCCCGCGCTGTTGCAGGCGGCGGATCTGTTGATTCATCCGGCCTACCGGGAAAACACCGGCAACGCGCTGCTGGAAGCCATGATCGCGGGCCTTCCCGTGGTGGCGACGCAAACCTGCGGCTATTCCCATTTTGTTCACGAGGCGGACATGGGAGAGGTGATCGCGGACGCCGCCGATCCGCACACCATCGCCGCTGCGGTGGCGCGCTTGTTGCAAACCTCCGGTGCGGAGTGGCAGCGGCGCGGGAAACTGTTCGCCGAACACGCGGATATCTACGACCGCCCGGCCCAGTGCGTTGCCATCATCGAGTCGTTGGCGACGGCGGGGGAGCAATGAACGAACTGGTGCTGAGAGAGCCGTTGGCAACCCTGTGGCGGCAGCGCGACGCCTTCACGCAGGCCCAGGGGCTCGACGGCGTGGTGGTGCGCGACAAGGAAGGGCGCCAGACCATCCGCTGCGACATCGCCGGTGAGGTGTTCTACCGCAAGTTTCACCATGGCGTGGGCTGGCGTGAAATCCTCAAAAACTGGTTGAGCCTGCGCGCGCCGGTAGTGGATGCCAGCAACGAATGGTTCGCCATCGAAAAACTCCGGGCGCTGGGCATCAGCACCCTCGAGGCGGTGGCGTACGGACGCCGGGGAAGCAATCCCGCGACGCGCAAATCCTTTCTCATCACCCGCGAGCTCAGTGGCGCGCTCAGCACCGCCGAGTTCACCCAGAGCTGGCCGGTGGCGCCGCCGCCGCTCGCCCTGCGCCTGGCGATGATTGCCAGGATGGCATGGATCGCGCGCCGGATTCATGAGCACGGCATCAACCACCGCGACCTCTACCTGTGTCATTTTCTGCTCGACCTATCCCGCGGCGAGGAAAGCCTGAAAGCGGGCAATGTGGACTTCTATCTGGTCGATCTGCACCGCGCCCAGATGCGCACACGCGTGCCCTGGCGCTGGCGTGTGAAGGATGTTGCGAGTATTTATTTCTCGGCGCTCGATATCGGCCTGACGCGCAAGGATGTGCTGCGTTTTCTGCGCGCCTACTATCAACGTCCGCTGCGCGAGATACTGCGCACCGAGGCCCGCTTTCTGACCCAGGTCAAACGCCGGGCGCGAAAGCTCTATATCAGGGATTTCGGGCGCGAGCCTGTTTTTCCTCTATAGTTGTGGTGCGCTTTGACACAGGAGTCGAAAATTCAGGCTACCACCCTGCGTGAGATGGCGTGAGCTGTAAGCCATAAGCTTTAAGCAGGAGCACCGGAAGAAATGCGTTCTACCAGAGTTTAACTTAGAGCTTACAGCTTATAGCTCCGCTACAGCCGTAGCTCCAATTTTTGGCTTGTGTGCAAGCTGAAGCTGTAGCCGATCATCGATTCTGCCCGAAATAGCCGGCCACCCGTGAATTCAGTGCATTCAGATCCTTGTCGCGAAAATGCCGGAACATTTTCTTGCTCCAGTGAATGCGCATGGAATCCAGGTCGATCAGTTCGATCTCGCCGTTGTCGAGCAGAATATTGGTGGGCTTGATGTCGCCGTGGGTGATGCCGCGCAGGTGGAGCTTGTCGAGAATATTGCCGGTTTTGGCCACCACGGCGGGCCATTCGTCACGGCCGATGCGGTTGCTGTCGGCCAGATTGCAGATGGTGTCGCCCTTCGATCTCTCGTTGATGATGTAGCTGCAATAGGGCAGGCCGTGCTTGTAGGTCACCACGTACATGAGCGGCGCGGGAGTCTGTACCTCCAGGTTGCGCAGGATGAGCGCCTTGTAAAATGCGCGCTGAGCGCGTGACGGGCGTAGCACCAGCTTGAGCGTGGAGACGAGCCCCTTGTTGTTGTAGCGCTTGATGACCCAGCCGGTGCCGTCGACATCGACGCTGGCGACGCTGGAAGTCTGGTCCGACTTGTAGAGGTGGCCCGCCTCGATCAAGGCGTTCAGCGCGGCAGTGATGCTGTCCTCGCGTTCGCAGAAGTTTTTCAGTTTGCGATGATAAAAAATCCTTTCTCCCAGGCGACGTTGTCCGACGTAGTCGCCCGATGTCTGAATCTCGCGGCGCACGTCGCGCACCAGCAAATTCTGGCGCAGCAGGCCGCGTGCAAATGAAAGCAGATAGCGCTTGCGGAATTTGCGCCGGTTGCTGACCTGGCCGCGCGCCGTCGCCTCCTGATACAGGGTGCGGAATTCCGGGTAGCGACCCATGCGGTACAGGGTGCGCAGTTGCAGCTCGACTTCGGAATCGAGCAGGGATTTGAGCGTGTGCGGCGGCAGTTTTTCGCGCAGGTGAGGGTTGGATTCGATGAAGTGGGCAAAGGAGTTTTCGGGATTGAGGATGTTGGTGAAATTGTTCCTCGCCCTGTTGCTGCACACATCGCGGATCTGGCCGATTTCCTCGCCGCAGAAATGGAAATTGTGTTTGGCCAGCAGGCGGATCAGCAACTCGATGTCTTCACGGTTGCGCAGTTGCGGGTTGTAGAGGCCGTCGGCGATGAAAGTCGCGCGCTCGATCAGAAAACTGTTGTTGCACAGCCAGTTCTTGTCGGCGAGGTACTCGGCCAGCGTCAGGCGGCTGCCCCTGGGCTTGATACCCTTGAGGGGACTGGGGTTGCGCCCCGACTTGCGAAACAGTCCGAAGCTCACCTTGATGTTGCCGCGCGATTCCTCGATGAGGGACAGGCGGCTGGCGATACTGTCGGGTGTGAAGCTGTCGTCGGAATCCAGGAAGCAGACGTAATCGGCATCGCTGGTGGTGGCGCCTAGATTGCGGCAGAACGATTGGCCGCGATTGTCGGAATTGGTGAGGATAGCGATGGCATCACCATACTTCTCCTGCAACAGGCGCACGCTGTCGTCGCCGGAGGCATCGTCGACCACGATGCAGCGGGTATCCGGATGTGTCTGGGCCAGCACGGAATCGATGGCGGTACAAATGAAGGGCCAGCGGTTGTAGGTGGGAATGATGACGGCAACGCTGCTCACGAACGGGATTCCACGAAGAGTTCCGACCTTGGCGTGTCCCTGCCTGCGGTAAACACGACCACGGAGCGTCCATCACCTCCGGGAAATTCTTTGAGGATAGCGCCCTGTGCGTTGGCGATATCCTCGTGCAACAGCTTCAGATCAGCGCCGTCGCGCACCCGCTGCGCATAGACAGTGCCGCTCAGCCAGTGGGCGCGGCTGGTGTCTTGCGGGTCGAGACGGGCCGGATTGATGGTTGTCAACACCGCATCCCGCGGCTCCTTGGTGCTGAAGTAGCCGATGTAGGGCTCGTTGCTTCTCAGGCTGCCGGCGGCGATGGCGGAGTTCTCCCGGGCCCAGCTCGCGGCATCGCGGATATACACCTTCTTGTAGTCACTGCTGATCAGGCTGTCCAGCGCACTTGCCGTGAACAGCAGCACGATCAGCGCGCGGACGGGAAACAGCGCTGCCGCCCGTTGCCACCAGTGGGCGAGTGCAAAGGGCAGTGGCAGCAGTGCCAGCACGGCGAACTGGAGGCAGTAGCGATCGAGATTGAAGTGGGCAAAAAGGCTGAAAGAGAACAGGTAGCTGGTGATGATCAGGGCATTGAAAATGATGATGTTGCGCGCGCGTGGGTCGATTTCCATGGTGAACGGTCGGCACAGAATGCCGAGCAGCGCCAGCACATAGGGCAAGGTGATGGCGCGCAACACATTGACCAGGGTGATGGCAAAGGCCATGCCCATCATCGCCCAGGTGGCGTCCTTGGCGGAGAACTCCAGCAGGATCTGCTCTTCGATGATGCGTGCGCGCTCCGAGAAGCCGCCCGCCAGATGCAGGGACTGTTGAAGCATGAAACCCAGGTCATGAAACAGTTTGAACTCGCCGAGTTCATTGACTGAGAACACGGCGGCGGCAAGGGCGCCGAGAATACCGGCCAGCGCGGGCAGCGTGTAGAGCTTGAGCGCGAGCAGGATGCGCTCGCGCAGCGCATGTCTGACCAGCGTCAGCATGGCAAAGGGCGCCAGCGTGGCGATGGCAAAGGCCTCGACGCGAAACAGCAGGGCGATGAGCACATAGATGCCCCAGCGGATGGCATAGCGCCAGCGCGGCGTGATGGCGAAACGAATCTGCTCGCTCAGAGCGAGCAGCAGAAAGGCGAGCATGCCGGGGTCGCGGATGATGATGGGCCGCAGATCGTTGATGACTGTGTGGCAGATGATCACCAGGAAGGCAAAAAAGACGGTGCGATTGTCGCCGCCCATGAGGCGCACGATGCGGCAGAAGGCCACCACCAGCAACGCAAAGCACAGGCTCATCAACAGGTGCGCGCTATACAGCAGAGGCAGCCCGCTGAGCCAATGAAAAGCGGCCAGCAGCATCTGAAAGAAGGGCCATTGATAGACAGCGAACGACGCCGACATGCCGGATTCGAGGATATTTTCGGCGGCGATGAAATAGAGCACGCCATCGGTGTTGACCACGGGCCTGGCCACGACTTTCCACAGAGACACCAGAGCGCTGATCAGAAATATGAGCCACGCGGACGGGTAGAGGCCGTTGGAAGAGGGGCGCGTACTCACAGCAAAGCCCGGATCCGGTTGAAGACATCCGAGATGTCCAGAGTCTGCATACACCTGTAGCCCACCGCACAGTTGCGGCGCAGGCACTCCGGTTCGCAGGCCACCCGGCTGCGCAAAATGGTGGCGTTGTCGCCGAGCGGTCCCCACAGGTATTCGTCGGTGGGGCCGAACAGGGCAAAGGTCGGGGTGCCGCAGGCCGCGGCGAGGTGAGTAGGTCCGGTGTCGTTGCCGATGAAGAACAGCGCGGATTTCATCAGTGCGATGAGTTCGCCTATGGATAGCTGGTTGTGCAGCGAGATCACCGGATGCTTGACGCGTGTGCGGAGTCCCGCGATGGTTTCACCGTCAAAGCTGCCGGCGCCGGTAATGACCACGTTGACAGCGCTGGCGCTGACAGCATCTGCCAGCGCGGCAAAATCGTCCATCGGCCATTGCTTGTAGTCCTTGGTGGCGCAGGGGTGAATGATCGCATAGGGGCGGCCGGGAAACGGCAGATTGCTTCCCAGGATCTGGTCGAGCCGCGCGCGTGCCTTATCCGTGGGCTCAAGGTGAATGTAGCCAGGTGCGAGTGGCGTGCCGGTAAGCTGCCGGGCGACGGCCTCGTAGTCGTGGAACACATGGCGCTGGCCGTGGTCGAGCGCCAGGCGCACATCATAAAACTTGCAGTAGCGGTTGTCTGGCCCGATCGACAGGCGACATCCCGAGAAAGGCGTGAACTTCTGGCTGACCTTGTCGCCTTCCACAGCAATGGCAACGGATGGCTTGAGTTTGCGGGTTTCCTTGATAAAGGCCAGCACCTTGCCCAGTTTTGCCCTGACACCGGCGTTGTCGATTTTCTTGCGAGGAAAGTAGATGACGGGAGAGCGCAACGCGGTGGCGTCCATCAGGTCGCGATAGGTTTCATCGATGACCAGCGCGCAGGTGCGATCTCCAACGGCGTTTTCGAGGGCCTCCACCGCGCGCAGTGAAACCAGCAGATTGCCCATGTGCTTCGAAGGCATCCAGATCATCACCGAGTCCCGGGGGGTGAGCATGTCCGCCAACCTGCTTGCCGTCCGGGCCGTTGCCAATACTGTCACCTCGTCTCTGTCGCCTTCAACCGCGGGGGATTATAGAGCAAGGGTTGTGTCCACAACTAGGGCCTGTTCACGGTCTGGCAATCTGGCGTTGTTCGACTGAGTTTCACGTTGCCCGCAAGAACACTGTGGCCCGCGGGTTGTTGAGGCTTTCTGTATCACGGTGCGTGGTCGCTGTGATGCGATCGCCACCGGCACCTGCGTGAAACGTGCAACTTGAAACGTGAAACTCATAGGCAGCGGCTCGGATCATCCGCCATTGCCCTGACTGGCGGGCTGTGCAGGCAACTGTGATAGTATTTGCCGCACCGCATCTGCCGCGAGCTGCCACTCATGCTAGATTTTGCCCGCATCCGCGAGACTTCCCTCAAACGGGAGCCGTTCCCCTACATGGTGGTGGAAAATTCCATCGCCGCGGACTGTCTCGATGCCGTGGTCCGGGATTTTCCGGACGTGCGCCATCCCGGCAGCATTCCCGTCTCCGAGGTGCAGTACGGCGATGCGTTCGCGACCTTGATGGATGAGCTCAACGGCCCGGAGTTTCGCCGGCTCGTCGAAGACAAGTTTGCGCTCGATCTCGCCGACAAGCCCATCATGACGACGGTGCGCGGCGTGATGCGCGACAAGGACGGGCGCATCCACACCGACTCGAAAACCAAGATCATCACGGTGCTGTTGTACTTCAACAGCGACTGGCAGGCCGATGGCGGCTATCTGCGCATTCTGCGCAACGGCGAGAACCTTGAAGACTACGTCGAGGAGATCCCTCCCAAACTGGGCAACATGGTGATTTTCCAGGTCACCGACAACTGCTGGCACGGCCACAAGCCGGTAGTGGGCAAGCGCTTGTCGATCCAGATGAATTATCTGGTCGGCGAGGCCGCCAAAGGCAAGCACCAGTTCTTCCACCGCTTGAGCGCCAAGCTCAAAAAGCTGACCTCCTGATACGGTTTCGGCTCGACGCGCGTGCGTGTTCTCATTGTCAAACTCACGTCCATGGGCGACCTGGTGCAGGCTTTGCCCGCGCTCAGCGATGCCCGCCGCGCCCGTCCCGACGTGGTGTTCGACTGGGCTGTGGACGAGGCGTTCGCCGAGGTACCCGCCTGGCATCCGGCGGTGGCGCGAGTCATCAAAACGGCGCACCGGCGCTGGCGCTCCGCGCCCGGCGCGGCGCTGAGGGATACGCCGGGGCAGATCCGCCCCTTTCTGCGGGAGCTGCGCGCTACCCGCTATGACGTGGTGATCGACGCGCAAACCAATCTGAAAAGCGCCCTGGTGACCGCTTGCGCGCGCGGCCCCAAGCACGGCCCGGACCGGGCCAGCGTGCGCGAATACCCCGCCCATTGGGCTTATCGCCATCGCTACCCGCTCGCCAGGGACCAACTCGCGGTGGCGCGCTGGCGCCAGCTGTTTGCCCAGGTGTTCGGTTATCCCGTGCCCGACAG
>CAYXXZ010000087.1:0-1519 GCA_964469165.1 uncultured Porticoccaceae bacterium | reverse complement strand
CCCGATGAAACTTGAGTTCCCCCGCTTTGATACGGCCCGCGTGCTGGTGGTGGGCGATCTGATGCTGGACCGCTACTGGTATGGGGGCACGTCGCGGATTTCCCCCGAGGCGCCGGTGCCGGTGGTCAACATCAACAACACCGAGGATCGCATCGGTGGCGCCGGCAACGTCGCTCTCAACATCGCCACGCTCGGTGCCGGTGCGGCCATCGTCGCCGTGGTGGGGGCCGACGATGCCGCGCAATCCCTGACCACCAAGCTCGCCAGCGCAGGGATTCACACCGATTTTCAGGTCGCGCCTGACCGCCCCACCATCACCAAGTTGCGGGTGATCAGTCGCAGTCAGCAACTGCTGCGCATGGACTTTGAAGAACCCTTTGGCGCGGCCGATGCACGTGACGTCGTCGCCCGCGCCAGTACCCTGCTGGAGACGATGGATGCCCTGGTGCTTTCCGACTATGCCAAGGGGGTTCTCGCCGATCCTCAGCCGCTGATCGAGGCGGCCCGCAAGCGCGCCATTCCGGTGCTGGTCGACCCCAAGGGGAGCGATTTTGCCCGCTACCGGGGGGCGACCTTGCTGACGCCAAACCTGCATGAGTTCGAGACCGTCGCCGGGGCGTGTGCAAGCGAGCAGGACATCGCCGACAAGGGCCTGGCGCTGCTGGTGTCGCTGGAACTCGACGCCCTCCTGGTAACCAGGGGTGAACAGGGCATGACGCTGTTGCGCGCCGACCACCCTCCCTTGCACCTGCCCGCGCGGGCGCGGGAGGTCTTTGATGTTACCGGCGCGGGCGATACCGTGATTTCGGTGATCGCCGCCACCCTTGCCGCGGGGCAAAGCCTGCCCGAGGCGGTGGCGCTCGCCAACATCGCCGCGGGTATCGTGGTCGCCAAGCTCGGCACTGCTACTGTCAGCGGTCCCGAACTGCGTCGTGCCATTCAGCAAGAGCGTGGTTCCGAGCGCGGCGTGGTCAACCTGGAGCAACTGCTGGTGGATGTGGCGGATGCGCGCGCGCAGGGGGAGCGGGTCGTCTTCACCAATGGCTGTTTCGACATCCTCCATGCCGGCCACGTCGGTTATCTGGAGCAGGCCCGCAGGCAGGGCGATCGCCTGATCGTCGCGGTCAACGCGGATGCCTCGGTCACCCGTCTCAAGGGCGAGGGCCGGCCCATCAATCCGGTGGAGCGGCGCATGGCTGTGCTGGCCGGCCTCGAAGCCGTCGACTGGGTGGTGCCGTTTGCCGAGGACACCCCCGAGAATCTGCTGCGCGCGGTGCGTCCCGACGTGCTGGTGAAAGGGGGCGACTATGCCAGGGAAACCGTCGTGGGCTGGCAAATCGTGGAGGGGTACGGCGGCGAAGTGCGGGTGCTCAGCTTCCTCGACGACTGCTCGACCACGGCCATTGTTGAAAAAATTCGCGCAGAAGAGATGAAAAAATGATGTTTTGTGTTATAAAACTGAATAGTTAGTGAAAAAAGCTGAAAAAATCGTTGTCCCCCTCTTCCCGCGGGGTTGATT
>CAYXXZ010000086.1:0-13249 GCA_964469165.1 uncultured Porticoccaceae bacterium | reverse complement strand
GAACCGCGACCAGCAGCACGATGAGCATCATGTACAGCGAGCCCATGAACGCGCCGCGCAGGCCGGCGGACGCCAGCGACGAGCGCGAGTCGGGGTTCTGGAACAAGGCTGTGCTGAAGCGCATCTCGATGGTGCCGTTCTCGTAGAGCCGATCCGCCCACTCGCGCAGCCGCGAACTCAGCATTTGCTGGGCGTCGGGCAGGGTGCGGTCGATATTGCCTTTGAGCCAGACATCGATATTGGCATCCGTGTAGAGACGCACACGGCGGGTTTCGCCAATGATCGAGGGATCATCGATGACCAGATTGCGCAATGCGATGCGTTCACCCGAGGTCACCACGCGGGCGGCGTCTCTGGGATGTTCAGCGGCCTCGGGAATGACCTTGGCGAGCCCGGCCTGGATCAGGCGGTTGAAATTGACCAGCGCCACCTCGTTTTCCCACTGGATGCGGCGCTCGCGAAAGTCATTGTTGCTTTCGTCGGCGGATTTTACCGGCGCCGGCGGAATGTCGATCACTTCGGGGTCAAAGTAGATGTCGAGAGCGACACTGGCCTGCCAGAACGCCGGCAGCCCCTTGCTGAAGATGTTGACGAAGAGAATGGCGACGAAGGCCAGGCCCAGCAGCGTGGCGCCGATACCCAGCGCCTTGAAGCGCAGCTCCTGGCGTTTGCGGCGCCGCAGCGACGCCGCCACCCGCTCGGTGACATAACCGCGGGACTGGGGAGCGCCATTGGAAGAAGTCGTACTCATGGCCGGTTCACTCGTATTGTTCGCGGTATTTGCGCACGATGGCCAACGCCACGATGTTCATCACCAGGGTGATCGCAAAGAGGGTAAGGCCGAGTGCGAAGGCAACCAGTGACTGGGGACCGGCAAAATCGGAATCGCCGGTCAACTGGTTGACGATGGTCACCGTCATGGTGGAAACCGCCTCGAAGGGATTCGCGGTCAGCACCGGGGCGTTGCCCGCGGCAAGCACCACGATCATGGTCTCTCCCACCGCGCGACTCGCGGCCAGCAGCACCGCGCCGGCGATACCGGGCAGCGCAGCGGGCAACACGACCTTGCGGATGGTCTCCGATTTGGTGGCGCCAAGCCCCAGCGAGCCATCGCGCAAGGTCTTGGGTACCTGGGTGATGATGTCGTCGGACAGCGACGAAATGAAGGGAATCAACATGATCCCCATCACCAGGCCCGCGGTCAGCGCCGAGGTCGCGCGAATGTTGAGGCCCACCAGCTCGCCCATCGATGCCAGAAATGGCCCCACGGTCATGAGCGCGAATACCCCGTAGACGATGGTCGGAATACCGGCGAGAACCTCGAGGGTAGGCTTGGCGAAGGCGCGCACCCGGCCCGGCGCGTACTCGGCCAGGTAAATGGCGGCAAGCAGCCCCACCGGAATGGAAAACAGCAGCGCCACGAGCGCCACCAGCACCGTACCGCCCAACAGCGGCAGCATGCCGTACTCGCCGTAGCCACTGGTTTCGGTGACGTGGAAGACCGGCTGCCAGACGGTGCCGAAAAAGAAATCGAGCGGCGAGATGAAGGTAAAGAATTTGAGCGTCTCGCCGACCATGGACAGCACGATGCCGATGGTGGTGAGAATCGCCACGCCGGAGCTGATCATCAGCGCGATCTGCACCACGCGCTCCACTTGATTGCGCGCCCGCAGGCTGGGATTCATGCGCCGCAAACCCACCAGCAGACCTACCGCCACCAGCGCGGCCGCCAGGCCGGTAAGAATCCAGGCGCTGGTCTGACGCATGGCGCGCAGGGTTTCGGCAGCGGCCACTTCCCAGTCGGTCGCACCGACCACCAGGCGCTCACCGGCCAGATTGTCGATGCGGCGCAACGCCACACGCAATTCCTGCTCGGAAAGGCCGGGTTGAAGGATCTGTACCTTGGCTGCCAGGTTCGATTCGATGACGCTGGGCGCAAGCAGTTGCCAGGCGACCAGTAACAGCAGCGCCGGGCCCGCCGCCCAGAGCGCGATCACCACGCCGTGATGCTGAGGCCTGGAATGCAGGCGAACGGGGCTCGTACCGCCCGCCACCAGGGCGCGACTGCGGTAAAGGCCGGCCTGATAACCGACGACGAGCAATCCCAGTAGCAGCAGGAGCAGGGACAGGTTGCTCATGAATAAATCACTCTTCCCGGTGACCGGAAATCCGGGACCCGACAACATGCCCCGGACTCACTTTCCGATCCATTTTGTTGAAGAACCCCCGGGAGGGGGTTCACGCTGTGTCTTGGACGGCGCTTAGTATACGGACTTGCGCTCACGAACGCTTTCGATAGCTTCAGCGCGTTCTTCGTCGGACAGGGGAATCAGGCCTGCTTCTTCCAGCGGGCTACCAAAACCGGATACCGCATCGCTGAGGAAGTAGAGCGCGAACTCCTGCAAACCAGGCACCACACCGACATGGTCACCCTTCACGTAGAAGAACAGCGGGCGGGATACCGGGTAGTCACCGGCGAGGATGGTGTCCACCGAAGGGCTCACACCGGAGACCGTGGCAACCTTGAGGCGGTCGCGGTTGGACTCATAAAAGCTCAGGCCGAATACGCCAATGGCTTCGCGCTGAGCGGTGAGACGCGCCAGGGTTTCCGTGTAGTCGCCGGCGATTTCGATGATGCGGCCATCTCCGCGCAGTGCGTGACAGAAGCTGTTGCGGGCGTCGCCTTCGAGCGCCTTCACTTCGGCAAAGGTTTCACAGCCGGCGCGCACCACGTTCAGATCATAGACTTCGCGGGTGCCGTGATTGCTGCCGGGGATGGCCAGCACGACTTCCTGATCGGGCAGGGAAGAATCGATCTGGTTCCAGCGCGTGTAGGGGTTGGCGACCATCTTGCCATCCTTCGGCACTTCGGCGGCCTGGGCCAGGAATACATGGCGCGGCTCCAGAGCAAAGGTGCCCGAATCGGAGCGGGAGGCGAACACGATGCCGTCATACCCGAACTTGACCTCGATGACCTGCTTCACGCCATTGCTGCTGCACGCTTCTTTTTCAGCGGCGGTGATCGGGCGTGAGGCATTGCCGATGTCGATGGTGTCGAGGCCGGCGCCGGCACAGAACTGGCGCATGCCGCCACCGGTACCGCCGGAACCGATCACCGGGGTCTTGAATTGGGCATAGGCGTTGCCGAACTCTTCAGCGGCGATGGAAGAGAAGGGCAGCACGGTGGAAGAGCCAGCGGCCTGAATGGTGTCGCGGGCAAGTGCGGTGGTGGAAAGCGCGAGGCCAGCAGCAGCGACCAGGCCGAGAGCCAGCTTGTTCAAGCCGGATTTTTTCATCGTTCTTGAGCCAAAAGGTGTCATCGTTGTTCCTCTTCGTTCGAAAGCATCGTTCAGGGACCAGTGCCAGGGAATGGAAATGGCAGCTATCCCGTGGCTGGCGACAGTCTGATGACTCAATATTGCAGAAATATTTCAGACGGCTTCGATTTCTTGCAAGAGGCGTTTGATGGCGGTGGAGCGAGCTGTAAGCCGCAAGCTTCAAACAGGTGCACGGAAAGAGCCGAGTACTGCCAGAACTCAGCTTATAGCTCCAACGCTGCCCGAAAGCAGTCATATTCTTGAAACATTTCTCCCAGACCATGCCTGCGTGCTCGACACCAGGCCGCAAGGCCGAAGAAATTCACCAACTGAGAGAAACCACATGAAGAAAGCACTGCTCGCAACGACCATCGCCGCTCTCGCCTCCGGCCACATCAGCGCTGGCACCGTGACCCACGACGGCGCGGACATCGTCATCAAAACCCGCGGCGGCTTCGAAGCCAAGACCGTCGACGGCGACTATTCCTTTAGAGTCGGCGGCCGCATCCAAGCCGACTACAACAACTACGACGGCGTCATCAATGCCGTTCCCGGCGAAGATGGCAGCGACTTCTTCTTCCGCCGCGCCCGTCTGGAAGTCAGGGGCCACGCCAAGGATTGGGGTTACCTGATGTCCTACAACCTGACCAGCGGCGGCTCCATCGACCAGCTGCACACCACCTACACCGGCTGGGGCAAGCTCGCCAGCCTGACCATCGGCCAGCAGAAAGAGAACTTCGGCCTCGATGATACCGGCAGCTCCAACTCGATCACCGCCATCGAGCGCGCCATGCCAGCCAATGCCTTCGATACCGGCAACACCATGGGTGTGAAACTCCATGGCGGCAACAACCTGCTCACCTACAGCGCCGGCGTGTTCAAAAGCGGCATCGACTCTGACAACGACATGGACACCGCCGTTACCGGCCGCGCCGTGGTTCGCCCGCTGTTCAACGACGGCAACCTGATTCACCTGGGCGTCGGCATCACTGACCGCACCGGTGTGGCTGCCGACTACAACTCCCGCCTCGGCGCCCGTGGTGGCGAAGATGGTTCCGGCGTCAGCCGTGTGCGTGCGCGCATTTCAGGTGCCACCGGCGACCGTCGCGACTACAACCTCGAAGCAGCCGCCAACTTCGGCCCCCTGCACGTCATGGCCGAATACTTCGACGGTGAAATCGACGTCGACGGCACCTCCTACACCATCGAAGCCGACGGCTACTACGTCACTGCCGGCTACATCCTGACCGGCGAGAAACGCGAGTACAGCACCAGCAGTGGCGCCTTCGGCGGCGTCAAGCCCGCCTCTGCCGGCGGCGCCTGGGAAGTTTTCGCCCGCTACGACGCTCTCGATGTTGACAACTCCCTGCCCATCGCCGTTTCCGGAGAGAAGGCCGACAGCTGGACGCTGGGCGTCAACTGGTACATGAACTCCCTGATGAAGCTGTCAGTCAACTACGTGAACGTCAGCACCGACGCGAGAATCGGCGGTGAGGATGACGGCGACGCCATCGTCGCTCGCCTGCAGGTGGCTTTCTGATTGACCCATGATGAGCCGGAAGTTTGGGTCAAGGAGTTGGAGCTTACAGCTCCTTGCCTGACGAACTTCCGACTACCGCGTTACACATAAGATCGCGCAAGTGTGACCAATATCCCCGCCACCCGGCGGGGATTTTTTTGTTGCAGAGTTCAGGCTATAGCCGCACCTGTTGGTTTCTGTTGTATGCCGATCGGGTCGAGGTAACGGGATTGCGCCCGTTACCCCTCCCACACCACCGGACGTGCGGTTTTCCGCATCCGGCGGTTGAACCCAGCGGCTTTAAGCCGCTGCCAAGTCATTCGGGGTATACAGGCCATAGCTGCGAAGCCTCTGATTGCTGAGAGCCTGATGCATCCCCGGGTGCCGGGCGGCTCGCCAGGCGCCCATATGGAAACTCACTCGTCGGAGTTGCTTCGGGCTCAACCCTAACCGGCGGAGCCTGTTGAAGCGCCCCTGTCGGTTATGCCAGCGTTGCCAGAACCACTTGCGCATGTGCCGGCGTGTCCAGCCCGACACAACACTCAAAGGGCCGTTCGCGATGGCGAAGTAGTTCCACCAACCACGGATGTAAGCACGCCAACGCCTGACAACGTCCAGGCCGCTTCTCTCCTGACAGACGCCCCAGAGTTCGCGCACGCGCACTTTATAGCGTGCAATGCTCTCTGGCGCGACAACGATGCTGCCGCTTTCACATATCCGCAAGCCCAGGAGCTTACGGCCCCCCGTCTTGCCAGTGCCACTCTTGTCTCGATTGACCTGTAACTTCAGGTGCTTCTCGATCCAGCGAGTGATGCTGTCCAGGATACGCTCGGCACTGCGTTGACTGCCAACGAAGATCGCAACATCATCCGCGTAGCGCACAAAGCTCACGCCCCGCCGTTCCAGTTCTTTATCCAGTGGATCCAGATAAAGATTGGCCAGCAACGGACTCAGCGGACCACCTTGCGGGGTGCCCTCATGGCGCTTGTGCACATGGCCGTCTTGCTTGAGGCCGGCTCGCAGATAACGTCCGATGAGCTTGAGCACCCGCTTGTCCCTCACGTGCTGACCCACGCGGTGCATCAGGATGTCGTGGTTGACGTGGTCGAAGAAGGCGCTGATGTCGATGTCGACCACCCACGTCTTCCCCTCTTGCACGTATTGTTGGGCTCGTCGCACGGCATCCTGAGCGCTGCGCCGGGGTCGGTACCCGTAGCTCGAGTCGCTGAAGGTCGGCTCGACGAGCGGGCTCAGTTGCTGCTGTATCGCCTGCTGGATGATGCGGTCCAGTACCGTCGGAATACCCAGTTGTCGGGTACGTCCGTCGGGTTTGGCGATATGTGCTCCTCGTACCAGTGCCGGCCGATAGCTGCCCGCGAGAAGTTTCTCGCGAACCGTCGCCCAGTGCTGGCGAAGGTGCTCAGCAATGTCGTCCGTCGTGATCCCGTCCACGCCCGGCTTACCTTTGTTGCGTTTGACCGCCCGGTACGCCTGACGTACGTTCTCCGCTCGCAGGATAGTTTCCATCAATAACTCGGTCGACACTTCTCCTCTCCGTTACCGCCCGAGCGCCTCACTCGCGTCCCGTGGCGTTGCCACCACTGAGGAATCCACCTCGGGCAACTTCACCACCCGGCCGAATAGCTGCCCTGGGGGCTGCTTCCGCCGGCTTCGGGACACTTCCCGCGTCGCGCCCTGAGGCTTCGGTGGGTGTCTTTGGTTCTTCGGCCCTTCGCTCCACCACCATTACCGCGGCTTCTTCACTACTATGGCCTCTGCTGACTTCTTCGCGGCTCTCACCGCAAAGATCTCCCCGGGTAAGGTGCCAAAACTGTCGGGCCGGGCCGCCAGACTCTACGTGGTGCGTCTTTCGGTGACAGTTGGATTTCGCGGTCCCTAGCACGCTCATCGCCCACACCCCGCCTCGCTGTCTGTTCGTGTTCCTACGGTCGTCCCTTTGCTACGCGCTTCTTTCAGGCTGGCCTCGCGGCGTCCCCCTTGCGTTTCGCTACGGTTGTCGTCACTACTTCCGGTTACCTCCTTTCAGGTAACAAGTTTTGGCCCATGCCGGGCACACTAGGGGCAATTCATGAATTGCCCCTACACGCTGCATGTTTCACGTAAGCACCGAGGTAAGCCCCACGGCCGACGCTCTATCCGTACTCGTGTTCGTCATTCCAACACTTTCTCTTCATAGGTGTCCGGGTCCGAGACGTCGTAGTAGGTGCTCTCGTCCAGCAAACCTTCACCCTTGGCCACGACACAGGACACCACGGCATCTCCCGTGATGTTGACCGCGGTGCGCACCATGTCGAGCAGACGGTCGACGCCGATGATGAGTGCCACGCCCTCCACCGGCAGGCCCGCCTGTTGCAGCACCATGGCAAGCGTGACCATGCCGACACCGGGCACTCCGGCGGTGCCGATGGTCGCCAGGGTGGCGGTGGCGATTACCGTGAGATAGCCGCCCACGCCCAACTCCACCCCGAAGGCCTGGGCGATGAACATGGTCGCCACGCCCTGCATGATGGCGGTGCCGTCCATGTTGATGGTGGCGCCGAGCGGCACCGTGAACGAAGCGATGGAATTGTGCACACCCAGGCGCTTTTCGACCACGTTCATGGTAATGGGGATGGTGGCATTGCTCGACGCGGTGCTGAACGCAAACAGCATCGCCGGGCGTATGTTCCTGAAAAACGCCAGGGGGCTGAGACCCGACAGTACTTTCAGCATCAGCGAATAGAACACGAGCTGGTGGAATACCAGCACCATCAGGACAGTGAAAAAGTACTTGGCGAGATCGGCGATGGCGCCGATGCCGAGTTCGCTGAACAGCTTGGCGAGCAGCGCGAACACGCCGTAGGGGGCCAGGTGCATGAGGAAGGTGACCATGGTCATGATCACTTCGTTGAGGCTCTTGAAAAGCTCCAGCGTGCGGCGACCGGGCTCGCCGCTGTGCACCACCGCGACGCCGAAGAGAATGGAAAACACGATGATCTGCAGCATGTTGCCCTCCGCCATGGCGGCGACAGGGTTGGTGGGAATGATCCCCACCAGCACATCCTTCACCGACGGCGCCGGCGCGGGCTCGAATTCCGCCGCCACCCCCATGCCGATGCCGACGCCCGGCTCGATGAAATTCGCGGCCAGCAGCGCAAAGATAATCGCAATCGGCGTGGTGAAGGTATAGAACGCCAGGGTCTTGCCGGCCATCACACCCATGCGGGCATCGCGACCGATGGAACTGCTGCCACACACCAGGGATACGAATACCAGCGGAACCACCAGCAGCATGAGGGAAGAAATGAAGATGCGGCCAACGACATCGAACACCGACTGCACGACCCAGGTCGACACCGTGGCGGTAAAGCCGTTGTACTGGGAGATGAGGTTGAGCAGCGTGCCGACGATAATGCCCGCCGTCATGCCGATCAGGATTTTGGTGGACAATTTCATTACTTTTGTTTTTCCCCTATCTGGTTCTTTTATACATACGTCAGAAATTTGAGCTACGGACTTGTAGAGCTATATGCCAGGATCTTCAAGTTGCCAAAGCCCGGTTTTCCTGCGCGTGTAGGGGCAATTCATGAATTGCCCCTACGGCATGCAGCAGGAATCAACAGGCGAGGTTGTAGTCTGAATTTCCGACCACCGTGCAAATGTGCGCTTTCACGGGGCTTGCGAAAAGCTAACGTCGTTCGCCACGCAGTGTAACAACTTTCTCCCGCAGCAGGTCTGCGGTCACGGCCAGCGGCGAAAGCGCCGGCCCCGCCACCACGTCCACGCGGCAAAAGGGCCGCATGCGGCTGCGGAACAACCCGCCGCGATGACTGAAAAAACTGCCCCACAGGCCGCGCAGGGCCATGGGTACCACGGGAACCGGCACCTCGCCGAGGGTTTTCTCCAGACCGCGGCGGAATATATCCACGTCGCCGTCCCGGGTCAGCTTGCCCTCCGGAAAGATACACACCAGTTCGCCGCGCGCCAGCGTCTCGGCAATGCTTTTCATGGCGTTTTCATACACGGCCTCGTCTTCGCGCCGTGAACAGATGGGAATGGTGCCCGCGGTGCGGAAGATGAAATTGAGCACGGGCAGATCGTGGATGGGCTTGTACATGACGAAGCGCACCGGGCGGCGTATGGCGCCGCCGATGATCAGGGCATCGACATAGCTCACATGGTTGCACACCAGCAGCGCCGGGCCCTTGTCGGGAATGTGCTCGAAGCCTTCGTGGCGCACCCGGTAGATGCTGTGAGTGAGCAGCCATACCAGAAAGCGCATGGTGAATTCCGGTACCTGCAAATAGATGAACAGTGCAACAGCCATGTTCGCCAGCGCCAGAATGAGCAGGAAAAAGGGAATATCCAGCTTCAGCACACCGAGCATGACGGCACCGAACAAGCTCGCGAACACCATGAACAGGGAGTTGAGGATATT
The DNA here is from genome assembly GCA_964469165.1 of uncultured Porticoccaceae bacterium. Classification (GTDB taxonomy): domain Bacteria; phylum Pseudomonadota; class Gammaproteobacteria; order Pseudomonadales; family Porticoccaceae; genus CAYXXZ01. Next base: position 3,975 of record CAYXXZ010000086.1, on the reverse strand, counting down.
GCCGCACGCGATGACCCGGGCGCGCTTTTCCACCGCTGTGCGATATTGGATCAGCGCATTCAAAGGCACGATATAGAGGCCGCCGAACAAACCCAGCAGCAGCAGATCGAACATTACCCGCCAGCCATCGAAGTCCGCGAAGAAAGCGCCGAGCGCCGTGGCGTCGGCGATGTCATAGCTGCGCGCCGCGAAATACAGATCGATACCAAAAATGCTGAGCCCCAGCGAGCCGAGCGGAACGAGCCCCATCTCCACCTTGTGGCCACTCCAGCGGTCGCACAGCAGCGAACCGCAGGCGATGCCGATGGTAAAGGTGCACAGCAGGATGCCAATCAGCGACGCATCACCCTTGAGCACCAGCACGGCAAAATTGGGCGTCTGCGTAAGATAGGCCGAACCCAGCAACCAGAACCAGGACATGCCGAGAATGCTGAGCCATACGGATTTCTTTTCCCGCGCCAGGCGAACGAGCTCAAACATCTCCGAGAAAGGGTTGAGCTTCACGCGCAGGTTCGCGGCATGGGCCTCGGCTGTGGGAATGGCGCGGCTCGCCAGCCAGCCCGCCACCGCCACGGCGATGAGCGCGGGGCCGATCATCACCAGATAGTTGTCCATGCCGCCGATCAATGTGCCCAGCAGGGTGCCGATGAGAATGGCGACGAACGTGCCCATGCTCACCTGGGCGTTGCCCGCCACCAGTTCGTCCGGTCGCAGCAGTTGCGGCAGGATGGAGAACTTGAGGGGGCCGAAAAATGCCGATTGTGTACCCATCAGAAACAGGACAGCCAGCAGCCCGGTCCAGGTTTGCAGCAACAGGCACAGTACGCCCAGCAGCATGATGAGGATCTCGGCGATCTTGAGACGCCGGATCAACGCGGATTTTTCGTATTTGTCGGCCAGCTGGCCCGCCAGTGGCGAGAACAGAAAAAACGGCAGCACGAACAGGCCCGCGGCCAGGTTGATCATGAGGTTGCTGTCGAACGCACCGGCGAGACCGGCGCTCACCAGCAGCACGATCAGCAGATTCTTGAACAGGTTGTCGTTGAACGCGCCGAGGAACTGGGTAACGAACAGGGGTAGAAAACGGCGGCTTGCAAGCAGGTGGAACTGAGTCTCCTCATCCTTCGTATTCATTGGCAAAGCCTTTTGCTATTCTCGGTCTTGAACTTTTCGCGGCATGCGGCACTCTAGCATAAGCCGCGCTATTGGATACCAAGCCCATGCTGGACCTCAGGAGATTTTTTCCGGCCATGTTTCTGGCCTGCTCCATCGCAACACCCTTTGCCCACGGCACCGACAACCAATCCCCTCCCGTCAAACCCCTGCGCGCCGACGATGCCTGGACGAGCAATCTTTACCTGGAAAACGACCTGTTCGGCGAGACGGATCAGAACTACACCAACGGTATCCGCCTGTCCTGGGTGTCGCCGAACCTGGACTCGTTCCGCAACGACCCGGATGTTCCCGAGCTGATCAACCGCGTCAACGACCGGCTCGACCGCCTGCTCGACTTCAAGGACAGCCTCACGCGCAACGTGGTCATCTCGTTCGGGCAGCTCATGTATACGCCCGAAGACCGCGAAGCCACCGAACTGCTCAGCGACCAGCGCCCCTATGCGGGCTACCTGTATCTGGGGTTCGGCTACCACTCCCGCACCGAAAACCGCCTCGACTCGGTGGAAGTGAACTTCGGCGTGGTCGGCCCGTCCGCGCTGGGCAAACAGGCGCAGGACCTGATCCACGACCTGCGCGGCATCGGCAAATTCCACGGCTGGGACAATCAGCTGCGCGATGAGCCCACCCTGCAACTGGTTTACGAAAACAAACTGCGGCTCTTCAAACAGCAACTGCCGATGGGGCTCGAACACGACTTCATCAGCCATGCCGGCGCCGCCCTGGGCAGCGTCGCCATCTACCTCAACGCTGGCGGCGAATACCGTTTCGGCTGGGATCTGCCCGAAGATTTCGGCACCTCGGCGGTGCGCCCCGGCGGCGACAACAGTGCGCCGGGCCGCGGCGACGTGCGCCTGCGCCACTCGGACAGGTTTCTCTACGGGCTGCACGGCTTCATCTCCCTCGACGGCCGCGCCGTCGGGCACGACATTTTTCTCGATGGCAACAACTGGAAGAACAGCCACAGCGTCGACAAGGAATATTTCGTCGCCGACCTTTCCGTGGGCGTCAGCTTCCTCGTCCATCGCTGGAAGGTATCCTACGGCCAGGTCTTCCGCACCCGCGAATTCCGCGGCCAGCCCCACAGCCACCAGTACGGCTCGCTGTCGCTCTCCTACAGTTGGTAATGCGCGATGGCGAGACGGGGTGGCGCATGGAGTCGTGTAGAATGCGGCACCTCCAACAACCCGGTAAAGCACTGCCCTTGAACGTCCCTCGCGCCCTTCCCGTGCGCTGGCACAGCGCCGATCGCTGGCTGGAGAGCAGCCTGCCGCCGTTCTGGCGCGGCTGGCTCACGGATAGCGGCTCGCTGACGCGCAAGCTGATCCAGGCCAGCGGCAACACCTTTGCCGTTCAGGTATTGCGCCAGGGCTACGGCAGACCGCGGCCCGCCGAGCACCGCGCACTGGGGCTGCCCTCACGACAACTGGCACTGGTGCGCGAGGTGGTGCTGCACGGCGCCGGCACGCCCTGGGTCTACGCGCGCAGCATCATTCCGCTGAATACGCTCAGCGGCCGGCAGCGCGCCCTGCGCAAACTGGACGCCCGCCCACTGGGTGCGCTGCTGTTCGCCGATCGCGGCATGCGTCGCGGCCCGCTGCAGATAACGCAACTGCGCGGCGCGCTGATTCCCGATCATCTGGCGCCTCCCGCCGCCCTGCTGTGGGGCAGGCGTTCACTGTTCTTCCTCGACGGCAAGCCGCTGCTGGTCAGCGAGATCTTTCTGCCCGACTTCGATCCCGCCATCTCCCCGGTTCCTGGGGCACCCCTCCCCGGTGGGTTGGCGGCCCGTTAAGCCGTAGAATAGCCAGCCCGAGTAGCGAGGAATCGACAACCACGATGGCGAACGCGCTTTCCAATTCCCGGCTGGTGGATTTCATTCACCTCACGCGGCTTCACAAACCCGTCGGCACCATCCTTCTGCTGTGGCCCGCGCTGTGGGCGCTGTGGCTGGCCGCGGAGGGCGTGCCGGATCCGGACATTCTGCTGATCTTCATTGCCGGCGGATTCGTCATGCGCGCCGCCGGCTGCGTCATCAACGACTTTGCCGACCGCAACGTGGACGCCTTCGTGAAACGCACCAGCTACCGGCCACTGGCCACCGGGCGCATCAGCGCGGGCGAGGCCCTGGCGCTCTTCATTGCCCTGTCGCTGGTGGGCTTCGCTCTGGTGCTGCTCACCAATCCCCTGACGGTACTGCTGTCGGTGGGGGGCGCGCTGATTCTCTCCGTGTACCCGTTCATGAAGCGCTACACCCATTTTCCCCAGGCGGTACTGGGCCTCGCCTGGGCATGGAGCATTCCCATGGCCTTCGCCGCGCAGCGCAATGCCCTGCCCTGGCAGCTGTGGCTTCCTGCGCTCGCTGTCGTGTGCTGGACCATGGTGTTCGATACCTTCTATGCCATGGTGGACCGGGACGACGATCTCGAGATCGGCATCAAGTCGACCGCCATTTTGTTCGGGCGCCGTGATCTCGCCATCATCGCCGCTTTTCAGGTGGCGACGGTGACCGCCCTCGCCCTGAGCGGCGTCGCTTTCGCCCTGGGCGGCTTCTACTACCTCGGTGTCGGCATCGTCGGCGTGCTGTTCGCCCAGCAACTGTACAGTGCACGGCACCGCGACCGGGCCGGCTGTTTCAAGGCATTCATGGACAACCGCTGGGTAGGTTTGGTGCTTTTTGTCGCGATCGTCGTCGATTATTCAATGAACAGTTAAAAAACCCCTGTCACAATCCTGTCATATGGACGGTTTCTAATGGCAGGCGCCGTAACCAGACTGGTCTTTCTATGACGGAACAAACTA
>CAYXXZ010000085.1:10869-13662 GCA_964469165.1 uncultured Porticoccaceae bacterium | reverse complement strand
GTCGCGGAGCCGTCGCTGAGGATGAGGTGGCGACCATCGAACTCCAGGCCCCAGCCTTCACCGCGGTAGCGGAAGCGAGCGAGTTCTTCGAGGGTGTCGATAGCGCGGATCAGGCCGGTTTGTTCACGCCAGGTGATCTGGATCAGCCGGTCGCCGACCCGTGCCAGGCCCTCTCCGAAAAAACGTGCTTCAAGCGCTTTCTGTGTTTCGACCTTGCCAGTTTCCAGCTCGACGCGGCGTATGGATGAGCGCCCGTAGAGGCCGGTGCTCTCGTACAGCACGCCCTGATGAAAAAGCAGTCCCTGGGTGAATGCGTCGGGCTGATGAGGAAAGCGGTTCACTACCTGATAGGAAAGCGTCGCGATGGCGGAGGGTTGCGAACCTTGACCGGCACAGCCCGCGGCAAAGGATGCCAGCAGGGCGAGCGCGGTGACGCCCATGACGTGGGCGGGAATTCTGGGCAACCAGCGGCGGCTGCGCGGGAAACTCATGAAACCTCAGGCCCTAGAGGCCAGGTCTGTTGTGCAGTACAACTTCGATGACGAATTTGCTGCCCCAGTACGCCAGAGCGAGCAGGACGAAGCCTGTAATGGTCCAGCGAATCGCCGAGGTGCCGCGCCAGCCGAGCCGCGCCCGGCCCCACAACAGAATGGCGAACACCAGCCAGCCGACCAGTGAAAAGAATGTCTTGTGGGCCAGGTGCTGGGCCCAGATGTCGTCGAGGAACAGAAAGCCGGTGATGATGCTGAGGGTGAGCAAAATGAAGCCCGCCCAGATCATTTCGAACAGCAGCGTCTCCATGGTCTGCAGCGGTGGCAGGCGATGCAGAAAGCCACCGGGGTGGTGATTGCGCAGGCGTTTGTTCTGATAGGCCAGCAGCAGCGACTGGCCGGCCGCGATGGTGAACAGGCTGTAGGCCAGCAGTGACAAGGCGACGTGAATGCCGATTTCGATGGACAGGTGTGCCTTGTCGGCAAGGCTGTAGCCGAATACCAGGCTGCACAGCAGCACCAGGGCGCTGGCGGGGAAAAGAAGAATGCAGAGGTTGTGCAGTGGCTTTTTGAGGCTGCTCAGCAAAACGATCAGGTTGACCGTAAAGATGATCACGCTGCTCATCGGCCACAGTGACAGGTTCACTCCCTCCGGCGTAAGAAGCATCTGCGCCGCGGCGAGGCCGTGAAGCGCCAGAGCCAGGGCGCCAATGCTCAACAGCAGGGTCGGCTTGCGGGGAGCGCTCGCTGCAGAGCCCTGCAACAGATGACAGGACGTGGCGGCGATATAGAGGACAATCGCGACCACCGCGGAGATATTTGCCAGCATGTTTTGTCGTATCGAATCCGTGAACAGGCGGGCGGTCAGTTTGTCACAGAAACGTGGCGCGGCAAAGCCGCAGGCTTTTCCGCTATAATCGCGACCTTTGTGGCTGGCGTTTCCTTGTCTGGCCCGCTTCACGAAACTGCAACCGACGGATTTTCTCACCATGGCGATGTTCGAATCCCTCAGTGACCGCCTTTCCCAGAGTCTGCGCAAGATTACCGGCAAGGCGTCCCTCTCCGAAGACAACATCAAGGATTCCCTGCGTGAAGTGCGCATGGCCCTGCTGGAAGCGGACGTGGCGCTGCCGGTGGTCAAGGACTTCATCGAGCATGTGCGCGTTCGCGCGGTGGGACAGGAAGTCAATCGCAGTCTCAATCCGGGGCAGCAGTTCCTCAAGATCGTCAAGCAGGAACTGGAAGCGGTCATGGGCACCGCCAATGAAGAGCTGAATCTGGCGGCGCAGCCGCCCGCGGTCGTGCTGATGGCGGGCTTGCAAGGCGCCGGCAAGACGACTTCGGCCGCCAAGTTGGCGCGCTATCTGCAGGAGCGCCACAAGAAAAAGGTGATGATGGTGAGCGCGGACGTATACCGTCCCGCGGCCATCAAGCAACTGGAAACCCTGGCCAATGATGTCGGGTCGCTGTTCTTCCCCAGTGAGGCGGGTGAGAACCCGGTGGCTATCGCAAGCAACGCGCTCGCCGCAGCGCGGCGCGCCTTTGCCGATGTGTTGATCGTCGATACCGCGGGTCGCCTGCACATCGATGAAACCCTGATGACGGAAATCCGCGACATTCACGCCGCGGTCAAGCCGGTGGAAACCCTGTTCGTCATCGACGCCATGATCGGCCAGGACGCCGTCAATACCGCCAAGGCCTTCAACGATGCGCTGCCGCTCACCGGCGTGGTGCTGACCAAGGTGGACGGCGACGCCCGTGGCGGTGCGGCACTGTCGGTGCGCCACGTCACCGGCAAGCCCATCAAGTTCCTGGGCGTGGGAGAAAAGACCGATGCCCTGGAGCCTTTCCACCCCGACCGCATTGCGTCGCGCATTCTCGGTATGGGCGATGTGCTGTCGCTCATCGAGGAGGTCGAGCGCAAGGTCGACCACAAGAAAGCCGAACAGCTCGCCAGGAAGGTGCAGAAGGGCAAGACGTTCGATCTTGAAGACTTGCGGGACCAGCTTCAGCAAATGCAGAAGCTGGGCGGCCTGTCGTCCATGCTCGAGAAGCTGCCGGGCATGGGCAACGTGGCGCAGATGGCCGAGCAGGCCAATATGACCTCCCAGTTCAAACGCATGGAAGCCATCATCAATTCCATGACCCCCAGGGAGCGCCGCAACCCCGACATCCTCAACGGCTCGCGCAAGCGCCGTATCATCACCGGCTCCGGCACCACTATTCAGGATCTCAACCGCCTGCTCAAGCAGCACAAGCAGATGGCGAAGATGATGAAGAAGATGAAAGGCAAGAACATGGC
>CAYXXZ010000085.1:0-10769 GCA_964469165.1 uncultured Porticoccaceae bacterium | reverse complement strand
AGCAGCACAAGCAGATGGCGAAGATGATGAAGAAGATGAAAGGCAAGAACATGGCGAACATGATGCGCGGCATGGCGGGCAACCTGCCGCCAGGTGGGATGCCGCCGGGCGGGTTTCCGCGCTTTTGAGGGGGAGTTGATAGTTCACAGTTTTCAGGTGGTGGCCTGCTTTCGGGTTGCACGGCGGTCGGAAGTGTAGGCAGCAGCTGAGTGAGCTGTAAGCCGTAAGCTCTAAGTTGAACCCTGGCAGAACTCAGTTCTTGCAGTGCTCCTGCTTAAAGCTTACGGCTTACAGCTCAACTACAACCCGAGCTCCCCTATCGCAGACTCCCCATTGTGAACTGTGAACCCATCAGCAAGGTTCCCCTGGCCAAAATTTTAACGTAGAATACCGCGCCTTTCCGGATGGCGCTTTTTCCCATTGGGGGATCGGCGCGGAACTATAGTGTTTGTATGGGTGTTCGGGATCGGAACAGCCCAACATTTTTGAGAAGAGAGTACTCATGGTAACAATTCGTCTGGCTCGTGGTGGCTCCAAGAAGCGCCCTTTCTACCACCTGACTGTCGCTGACAGCCGCACTGCCCGCAACAGCCGCTTCATCGAGCGCGTGGGCTTCTTCAACCCGCTGGCTCGCGGCAACGACGAGCGTCTGCGCGTCGACCTGGACCGCGTCAACCACTGGGTTGGCCAGGGCGCGCAGCTGTCCGAACGCGTTACTCAGCTGGTCAAGGAAGCCTCTCGCCAGACTGCTGCCTGATCGGGGCGAAGAAGGTGGTGCGTGCCGCGCAGGGAGGACGTGAAAATCCTCCCGCCGAACGGGTCGTGGCGGGCCGCATCACCACGGTTCACGGTGTTCGCGGGTGGGTGAAAATTCACTCGTACACGGCACCTGAAGACAATATTTTTGATTACCAGCCATGGTGGGTGCAGTTCCCCGGTGGCTGGAAAAAGCTGCAAGCAGACCAGTTTCGCACGGTGAGCAAGGGCTTCATCGCCCATATCAGCGGCCTGGACGACAGGGATGAAGCGCGACTCTATTGTCAGCGCGATATCGAGGTCGCCACCGCGGATTTTCCTCCCGTTGTGGACGATGAGTTGTATTGGCACCAACTGCAGGGACTGCGGGTCGTATCCCGGTTCGGCGGCGGTGAAATACTTCTCGGCGTCGTGGACGGCTTCATGGAGACGGGCGCCAACGACGTGCTGATCGTCGCACCTTGCGAGGGCAGTGTGGACGGGCGCGAGCGCCTGGTCCCTTATGTGGCGGATTTCGTCGGCGAGCCGGATATCGACAGCGGGATTCTGCCCGTGGACTGGGATCCGGATTTCGAGAGCCACAACGGTTGAACGAACCCGAGCCGGTGTTCCCATGAAGAGAATCGCGCTGGTGAGTCTCTTTCCCGAGATGTTTGCTGCGGTGAGCGAGTATGGCATCACCGGCAGGGCGTTGCGGGACGGACTCTGGGAAATGAAATGTTTCAACCCCAGGGACTACACCAGCGACCGTCACCAGACCGTGGACGACAGGCCCTACGGCGGCGGTCCCGGCATGGTGATGATGATCGAGCCGCTGCGCGCGGCGATTCGCGAGGCCAGGGCCTGGCTTGCGACGCAAGGTGTCGAGGCAGGGCGAGTCCGGGTGATCTACCTGTCGCCGCAGGGCCAGGTGTTCGATCAGGCTGGCGTCGCGCGGTTGGCGGAGTGCGATGCGCTGGTAATGATCGCGGGGCGCTATGAAGGTATCGATGAGCGCCTCATTCAGCTGGAGGTGGACGAAGAGTGGTCCATTGGCGACTATGTGCTGAGCGGCGGCGAGTTGCCCGCCATGGTGATGATCGATGCCTTGGTCAGAGCCATCCCCGGAGCACTGGGGCACGGCGACTCGGCGCGCCAGGATTCCTTCGCGGAAGGATTGCTGGACTGCCCGCATTATACGAGGCCCGAGATATACGAAGGCCGTGTGGTGCCGGAAGTATTGCTTTCCGGCAACCACGAACGGATTCGCCGCTGGCGTCTGCGGGAAGGGATGAAGCGAACCCTGGAAAGACGCCCCGATTTACTGCACGCGCCGTCGCTCACCGCTGAGCAGCGGCAGGTGCTTGAAGAATTGCGCTGTGGAGCGCTTCAGGAGCTGGCCGATGATGACGCCAAGACCTGCAAGGGATAGTCATCCTCTCGGTGCAGCGCTACTCGACAAGGCGGCGTGCCGCCAAAACATTTTTTGGATTACATGAGGAGCAAATCATGAGCAACAAGAACCCGATCATCGCTGCCCTTGAAAAAGAGCAGATGCAGAAAGAAATTCCGGCCTTCGCACCCGGTGATACCGTTGTGGTGCAGGTCAAGGTGAAGGAAGGCACCCGCGAGCGTCTGCAGGCCTACGAAGGCGTTGTCATCGCCAAGAAAAACCGTGGCCTGAACTCCGCGTTCACCGTGCGCAAGATCTCCAGCGGTGTCGGTGTCGAGCGTTCATTCCAGACCTACAGCCCGCTGGTCGAAAGCATCACCGTGAAACGTCGCGGTGCGGTGCGTCAGGCCAAGCTGTACTACCTGCGCGAACGCTCCGGCAAGGCAGCGCGTATCAAGGAAAAGCTCAACTGAGGCACTTCGTGCCACAAAACAAAACGGCGGCTTTGGTCGCCGTTTTTTTTGGTCAGACATCCAGCGTCAGACATCCGACATCCCAACCCAACTGGCACAACATCCCGCCACAAGGGTAAAATGTTCCCCGTCACTTGACCTGTCCAATCCAGAGATCCCGCCATGCTCCCAGCCAGAATCCTTCGCCTCGCAGCTCTCGCGGTTGCTCTGGGTGCCGTCGCGCTGTCTGCCCTTGCGGAGGTGCCCGAGGCCGCGCGCCAGGCTATCGAAGCGGGGCTCAAACGCCACCTGAGTGGTGAAAAAATCGTCGATATCCTGGCCACGCCCCTCGACGATATTTACCAGGTGCGCCTGGAGGGCAGCAGGTTCATCTATGCCAATGGTGCCGGCACCCACATGATTGCCGGTGAGCTGTACAGCTTCGGCGGTAGCGAGCTGGTCAATCTTTCGGATCGCGAGCGCGCCAGTATTCGCCAGCAGGGGCTGCGCAAGCTCGATGTGAACGACACCATCGTTTTTGCGCCCAAGAGCAGGCCGAGGGCCATCCTCAATGTCTTTACCGATGTCGATTGCGGCTATTGCCGCCTGTTTCACCAGCAGGTGCCGGAGCTGGTGGAGCAGGGTGTCGAGGTGCGCTACCTGGCTTTTCCGAGAAGCGGTCCCGACAGCCCTGGTCACGCCAAGCTGGTGACTGCCTGGTGTGCGGATGATCCGCAAAAAACCCTTACCGCGCTCAAGAACGACGAAGCGGTTGAAATCGAGCTCTGCAAGGACAACCCTGTGGATGCCCAGTATGCGCTGGGGGTGGAATTCGGCGTGCGCGGCACGCCCTCGCTGGTGCTGATGGATGGCACCATGATCCCGGGTTACAAGTCGGCGGAGGAATTGCTGGTGTTGTTAGGGCTGTAACGCGGCGTCGGGGCGAGCGCCCAGCGGCTGGATTTTGCGTTGTGCCAACAGCTGTTTACGGTTTGTTGACAGCCTGATGACGCCCCTTTATGGTTGCCTCCTTTTGTCATTTTGGCGGTGAAGTACTTGAAAACAGTAAGAGTTGGAATCTGTGGCCTGGGCACGGTTGGCGGTGGCACCTTCAATGTGCTGACGCGCAATACCGCTCTGATCAATGCCCGGGCCGGTGCCGATATCCGCATCGTTCAGGTGGCTGCGCGACGTGACAACGCGGCTGTCGACCTGGGTGACGTCGCTGTCACCCGCGAGATTTTCGAGGTTGTCAGAAATCCCGATGTGGATGTGGTGGTGGAGCTGATCGGCGGCACCACCACCGCTCGTCAGCTGGTGCTCGAGGCCATTGCCAATGGCAAGCACGTGGTCACTGCCAACAAGGCACTCATCGCCCAGTTCGGCAACGAAATTTTCGCGGCCGCCAATCAGAAGGGTGTAATGGTCGCCTTCGAGGCCGCCGTGGCAGGCGGCATTCCCATCATCAAAACCTTGCGCGAGGGCCTTGGCGCCAATCGTATCGAATGGGTGGCGGGCATCATCAATGGCACCAGCAACTTCATTCTCACCGCGATGGAAGAGCAGGGCAGAGCCTTCGACGACGTGCTTGCCGAGGCGCAGGCCAAGGGATACGCGGAAGCGGACCCGACCTTCGATGTGGAGGGTATCGACGCAGCTCACAAGCTGGTGATCCTCGCGGCGCTGGCATTCGGCATTCCCCTGGAGTTCGACAAGGTCTACACCGAGGGCATCGGCAACCTCGATCTGCAGGATGTGGCCTATGCCCGTGAGCTGGGCTATCGCATCAAGAGCCTCGGCATTGGCCGCCAGACGGACAAGGGTGTGGAGCTGCGGGTTCATCCCACGCTGGTGCCCGACAACAGCCTGATAGCCGAAGTGGACGGTGTGATGAACGCCGTCATGGTGAAGGGCGACGCCGTCGGGCCCACCTTGTTCTACGGGGCCGGCGCCGGTGACGAGCCCACCGCGTCCGCCGTGGTGGCGGACATCATCGACGTGGCGCGGGCGCTGAATGTGGCACCCGAGGCGCGCGTGCCCTATCTCGCATTTACCAATATCAGTTTCAACGCCCTCAAGGTGCTGCCCATCGACGAGGTGGAAACGGCCTACTACCTGCGCATGCGCGCGCTCGACAAGCCGGGCGTGTTGTCGCGGGTTGCGACCATCATGAGTGACCACGGCATCAGCATCGAAGCCATCATTCAGAAGGGCCCCGAGCCCGGTGAGCACCACGTGCCGCTCATCATGCTGACCAACAAGGCGCTGGAGCGGGAACTGCGCGCGGCATTGCGCGCCATCGAGTCTCTGGATGCGATTGTCGCGCCGGTGGTGCATATCCGGGTGGAAGCGCTGGATAAATAGTTTCGCGTGGGAGCGGTGTAGCCTGGGTAATCTTTTACCCGGTAGTCGAAGATTCAGGCTACATCCCTGCGTGAGGTAGAGTGAGCTGCAAGCCATAAGCTTTAAGCAGGGGCGCTGCAAGAACTGCGTTCTGCCAGCGTTCAACTTAGAGCTTACAGCTTATGGCTCGACAACAACCGTGCCCCAAAATTCCGATTTGTGTAAGTAAGCGGTAACCCAATGAAATATATCAGCACCCGCGGCGGCGTGACCCCGCAAACCTTCGAAGACGTGGTTCTGGCCGGACTGGCGCCCGACGGCGGATTGTTCGTGCCGGAAAGTTTGCCCAGGCTCAGCCGGGACGAGATCGCGTCCTGGGCCGGGCTGGATTACCGGAGTCTGGCGTTTCGAGTAATGGCGCCCTTCGTCGCGGGTGCCATTCCCGATGCCGAACTCAAGCGCATCATCGATCTGTCTTACGGCACCTTCCGCCATCGCGCCATTGCGCCGCTGGTGCAGACGGGCCACAACGACTGGGTTCTCGAGCTGTTCCACGGCCCCACCCTGGCCTTCAAGGATTTCGCCCTGCAGTTCCTCGGCCACGTGCTGGATTACCTGCTGGCAAAACGCGGCCAGAAGGCGGTGATCATGGGCGCCACGTCCGGCGACACCGGCTCGGCCGCCATCGAGGGTTGCCGCCGCTGCCGCAACATCGATATTTTCATTCTTCATCCCCACAACCGGGTGTCCGATGTGCAACGCCGGCAGATGACCACGGTGGTGGGCGACAATATCCACAACATCGCGCTGCAGGGGAACTTCGACGACTGCCAGAACATGGTCAAGGCCAGTTTTGCCGATCAGGGCTTTTTGCCGGGCGATCGCCAGCTGGTGGCGGTGAACTCCATCAACTGGGCGCGCATCATGGCGCAGATCGTCTATTACTTCTGGGCGGCCCTGGCGCTGGGCGCGCCTCATCGGCCGGTCAGCTTTGCGGTGCCGACCGGCAACTTCGGAGACATCTTCGCGGGTTACCTCGCCCACAGAATGGGCTTGCCCGTGCAGCAGCTGGTGATCGCCACCAACGCCAACGATATTCTCCACCGCTGCATCAGCAGCAACGACCACAGCAAGCAGGCGCTGACACACAGCTTGTCGCCGTCCATGGACATCATGGTATCGAGCAATTTCGAGCGCCTGCTGTTCGACCTCTACGGACGGGACGGTGCGGCCATTGCCACTCTGATGGACGACTTCAGGGGCACAGGCAGCCTGAGGCTTTCCGAGCAGGCGTTGACCGCTGCCAAGGGGTTGTTCGCCAGCTGTCGCGTGGATGACGAACAGACCGTGGCGGCAATTCGCGGCGAATACGAAACCAGCGGCTACCTGCTCGATCCACACAGCGCCATCGGCGTTGAAGCGGGCCGCCGCTGCCGTACTGACGACAGCGTTCCCATGATCGCGTTGGCCACCGCCCATCCCGCGAAATTTCCCGAAGCGGTGCAGAAAGCGGGATTCCCCGGTGAGCCGCCACTGCCGGCGCATATGGCGGACTTGTTCGAGCGGGAGGAACGCTACGAGGTGATCGCCGACGACATCGCGGCGGTGCAGCGCTTCATGGCGGACAACATCAGCGCCTGAAGGCGCTGATCACGAGCAATGAAAATCAGGGAGCGTCAGGTACCGGACATTCCTGCGGCGTTCGCGACCGACCTGCATCCCCTGCTGCGCAGGGTCTACGCCGCGCGCGGAGTCCTGGGTGACGGGCAGTTGGGGCGCCAGCTCGCCGAGCTGCATCAGCCGACACTGGCCGGTCTCGATGTGGCCCTGACGCTGCTCGAAACCGCCTTGCGCGAACAGCAGCGCGTGCTGATCGTTGGTGATTTCGATGCCGATGGCGCCACCAGCACGGCTCTCATGGTGCTGGCGTTGCGCGCCATGGGTTTGCGAGAGGTGAGTTTTCTGGTGCCGAACCGCTTCGAGTTCGGCTATGGCCTGACCCCCGAGATCGTCCAGCTTGCGCAGGCTACCGCGCCGGATCTGTTGATCACCGTGGACAACGGCATTTCCAGCATCGAGGGTGTCGCCGCGGCGCGCGCCCTTGGCATGAAGGTACTGGTTACCGACCATCACTTGCCGGGCAGCGTGCTGCCGCAGGCGGATGCCATCGTCAATCCCAACCAGCCCAATTGCGACTTTCCCGGTAAGCATCTCGCGGGCGTCGGAGTGGCTTTCTATGTGTTGAGCGCACTGCGTGCCAGATTGCGGGCGAGCGCCTGGTTTGCCGACAAGGGTATCGATGAACCCAATATGGCGACCTGGCTCGACCTGGTGGCGCTGGGCACGGTTGCCGATGTGGTGCCGCTGGATCGCCTCAACCGCATCCTCGTCCACCAGGGTTTGCAGCGCGTGCGCGCCGGGCAATGTCGCCCCGGCATTCGCGCATTGCTCGAGGTGGCGGGGCGCGACCTGGCGCGAACCGTGGCAGCGGATTTTGGTTTTGCCGCCGGACCGCGCCTCAATGCCGCGGGCCGTCTCGACGACATGACGCTGGGAATCCAATGTCTGCTCACCGATAACTACGCACTGGCCCGTGAACTGGCGGGTCAGCTCAACGAACTCAATAGCGACCGGCGCGAGATCGAGGCGGGCATGCAGCAGGAAGCCCTGCGCATCGTGGAAAAGCTTCACTTCGAAGACCGCGCCTTGCCCTGGGGGCTGTGTCTTTACGACGGTGCCTGGCACCAGGGTGTCGTCGGTCTGCTGGCCTCGCGCATCAAGGAACGCTACCACCGCCCGGTGATTGCTTTCGCGCAGGGCGACAACGGCGAGCTCAAGGGATCGGCGCGCTCCATTCGGGGATTTCATATTCGCGATGCCCTGGACGCCGTCGCCGCTGCCAATCCCGGCCTGGTGAGCAAATTCGGTGGTCACGCCATGGCGGCGGGCCTCAGTCTTGCGCGCGAGAATCTCGAATTTTTTCGGGACGCTTTCGATCGTGAAGTGCGCCGCCAGCTGCGCGCCGAAGATCTCGAAGAAGAAATCGCCACCGATGGTTCCCTGGCACTTGCGGACCTCACGCTGGACGCGGCCCGCGCCTTGCGCCACGGTGGCCCCTGGGGGCAACACTTTCCCGAGCCGGTATTTCAGGGCGAGTTCGCCGTTATCCAGCAGCGGGTACTGGGCGGCAAGCATCTGAAATTCACCCTCGCCATGCCGGGCGACAGCGCGCAATTGCTGGATGCCATCGCCTTCAATGTCGGCGAAGATATCCTGAGCAGTATCGCCGCGCGGGATAACGACCGCCGCGTTTCTCTGCTTTACCGCCTCGACGTCAACGCCTGGAAAGGGCGGGAGTCGCTGCAATTGATGGTCGAGCGGATACTTTCGTTCGGCTGAGCGTACCGGCGCCGGCTATTCAAGTCGCGTTGACAGACCCTGGGTTAAACTCTGGCAGAGCCCAGCTCTTCCAGCACTCCGTATCCGGGCCTCTGCCTGGGGGGGTGGGCCTGCCAAGACACGCCGAGATCCCATCCCTGGGGGCTCGACAGCGCCATCCCTGGCGCTGACGGTCTTGGCAGGCCCACCCCCCCAGACAGAGGCCTCACAGCGGCGCCACGGTTTATTACACATAAAGTCGTTGAGCTGTAAGCTCTAGGTTGAGCCGCGGCAGACCCCCGCTCTCCCAGCGCTCCGGCTTAAAGCTTACGGCTTGTAGCTCACAGTGTACGTTGCGAGGAACGTTGAAAATCAGCCTCTTCACAGCGGTGTCGCGTTTTTCAAGCGCCGGTGAATCCGTTAGAATGACGGCCTTCTTCTGACCCGGGCCCGGTTCACCGGCGCCGCGAAACAAGGTGCGACACGTTGGAAATCAATCCCATCCTCAATACATTCGACGATCTCCAGGCACGCACCGACGTGCTCAGGGGGTATCTTTGACTATGCCAACAAGAAAGAACGGCTGACCGAAGTCGAGCTCGAGCTCGGCGATGCCGCGGTGTGGAACAATCCGGAAAAAGCGCAGGCCCTCGGGCGCGAGCGCTCCTCCCTGGAAGCCATCGTCAACACCATCGAAACACTGGATAGCGGCATCGCCGATGCGCGCGAACTGCTCGACATGGCTGTGGAGGAGGACGACGAAGATACGGTGGAGGAAATTCGCGGCGAGTTGACCCGGCTCGAAGCCGAACTCGCGACATTGGAATTTCGCCGCATGTTCTCCGGCGAGATGGATGCCAACAACGCCTACCTGGATATTCAGGCCGGCTCCGGCGGCACTGAGGCCCAGGACTGGGCGGAAATGCTGCTGCGAATGTATCTGCGCTGGGCCGACCACAAGGGTTTCAAGACCGAGTTGGTGGAGTGTTCGGGCGGTGATGTGGCGGGTATCAAGAGCGCCACGGTCCACGTGCAGGGCGAGTATGCCTTTGGCTGGCTGCGTACCGAGGTCGGTGTACACCGCCTGGTGCGCAAGTCGCCGTTCGACTCCGGCGGTCGCCGCCATACATCGTTTTCCGCCGTGTTCGTGTCCCCCGAAGTGGACGACGATATCGAGATCGAAGTCAGCAAGTCCGATGTGCGTGAGGATACCTATCGAGCCTCCGGCGCCGGTGGCCAGCACGTGAACAAAACCGATTCGGCGGTGCGCCTCACTCACCTGGCCAGCGGTATCGTGGTGCAGTGCCAGAACCAGCGCTCCCAGCACGCCAACCGTGACACTGCATGGAAGATGCTGAAAGCCAAGCTCTACGAGATGGAGATGCACAAGCGCAACGAAGCGGCGCAGAAGCTGGAGGACAGCAAGTCCGACATCGGCTGGGGCAGCCAGATTCGTTCCTATGTTCTGGACGATGCCCGCATCAAGGATTTGCGCACTGGCATCGAAACCCGAAACACCCAGGGCGTCCTTGACGGGGATCTCGACAGATTCATCGAAGCTTCGCTGAAAGCGGGGCTGTAGGGCAGGACAATAGAGTTGTCAGTTAACAGTTTTCAGTTGTCAGTGGGCAAGCTGTCGTGCTTGGAACCCCTTGGCTGAAAACTGTTAACTGAAAACTGTCAACGGAGAATTTCCATAACCACCATGACTGACCAACCTGACGAAAACAGACTGATCGCCGAACGTCGCGCCAAGCTTGCCGAATTGCGCGCGCAGCCGGGCGCCACGTTTCCCAACGACTTTCGCCCGGACAGCAAGACGGCCGATTTGCAAACCCGCTACGGCGAGCACAGCAAGGAGGCACTGGAACAACTTGGCCTGGTGGTCGCTGTTGCCGGGCGCCTGATCCGCAATCGCGGTGCCTTCATGGAAATCCTCGACGGCTCGGGGCGCATTCAGCTGTACGTCACCAAGCCGGCGCGGGATTTTGCCAAGAGTCTCGATCTCGGCGATATCGTCGGCGTGCGCGGCCTGCTGCACAAATCCGGCAAGGGCGACCTTTACGTGCAAATGGATGCGTTCCAGTTGCTCACCAAATCCCTGCGTCCGCTGCCGGACAAATTTCACGGCCTCGCCGATCAGGAAATGCGTTATCGCCAGCGCTACGTGGATCTGATTGCCAATCCGGAAGTGCGCGACACCTTCCGCACCCGCTCGAAGGTTGTATCGTTCATTCGCAGCTATCTCGGGCAGCGCGATTTTCTCGAAGTGGAAACGCCTATGCTGCAGGTGATTCCCGGCGGCGCCACGGCGCGGCCTTTCGTCACCCATCACAATGCCCTCGATTTGCCCATGTATTTGCGCGTGGCGCCCGAGCTGTATCTCAAGCGGCTGGTGGTGGGCGGTTTCGAGCGTGTCTACGAGATCAACCGCAACTTCCGCAACGAAGGCCTTTCCACCCGCCACA
>CAYXXZ010000084.1:0-13835 GCA_964469165.1 uncultured Porticoccaceae bacterium | reverse complement strand
TGATGGGCGACAACAGGGACAACAGCAGCGACAGCCGCGTGTGGGGGCCGGTGCCCGAAGCCAATATCGTCGGCAAGGCTTTCGCCATCTGGATGCACTGGGACGAGTTTTTCAGCCTGCCGAGCTTTTCGCGGGCCGGAAAGATTCATTGAGCGAACGGGTGAACAACCACGTCCATGGGAGGCCAACGATGAATACCCGGCAGGCGGGCATGTCGTCACTCACATTGCTGACGGTGCTGATTGCCGTCGCTTTTGCGCTGCTCGTGATATTTCGCGTCGGCCCCTTGTATCTCGACAACTACTTCGTGAGAAGCTCGGTGAATGCCTTGCAGAACGAGGATGTTCGCAACATGAGCAACCACCAGATCTACAGTGCGCTCGGCCGTTATTTCATGGTGAATGGCGTGCGCGACATTTCTGCGCGTGACGCCGAGATCGAGCGCAACAACAGCAATACGGTCGTCACCCTTCGCTATGAAAAACGCGCCCACTTCATTGCCAACCTCGATGTCGTCGTCACCTTCACCAACCAGTTCGACAGTGCAGATTATTAGGGCGTGGCCTGATGCCCGACATTGAATTACGGCGTCTTTCGAGGCGACTCGGCTATCGTTTCAAGGATGAGGAGCTGCTGAAAAAAGCGCTCACCCATCGCAGCATGGGTTCCAACCACAACGAGCGCCTGGAATTTCTTGGCGATGCCGTTTTGGACCTGCTCATCGCCGAGGAGCTTTTTTTTCGCTTTCCCCATGCCACCGAGGGTGAATTGACTCGCTTGCGCGCATCGCTGGTAAAGGGAAAAACCCTGTCCCAGCTCGCCGCCGAGCTGGACGTGGGTTGCTGTCTCACCCTGGGCACGGGCGAAATCAAGAGCGGTGGCCAGCACCGCGAATCCATTCTTGGCGATGCTCTCGAAGCGATTCTCGGCGCCATCTACATTGAATCCGGCATCGAGGTTTGTCGCGAGCGGGTACGGGACTGGTTTCAGGAACGCCTGATATCCATTACCCTCGATGTCGACGAAAAGGATGCCAAAACGCGCTTGCAGGAACATCTGCAAGCGCAGGGTAAGCCCCTGCCGATCTATGAAGTGGTGGGCACGGAAGGGGCGCACCACAACCAGACATTGACCGTGTCCTGTACAGTGGCAGGGCTCGACGAGCCCGTCGTGGCGCAGGCATCCAACCGCAAAAAAGCGGAAAAAAAGGCTGCGCAATTGGCGTTGAGTATTTTGCTTGGTGAACCCTATGCCTGATTCCATTACTTATTGTGGTTATATCGCAATCGTCGGCCGCCCCAATGTCGGCAAATCGACGCTGCTCAACCATCTCATGGGATTCAAGCTGAGCATTACCTCGCGCAAGCCGCAGACCACGCGCCACAATCTGCTGGGGATACTGAGCGAAGGTCAGCATCAGATGATTTTCGTCGATACGCCGGGCATTCACGGCGGACAGAACAAGGCGCTCAACCGCTACATGAACCGCGCGGCCGGCAGCGCCATCCGCGACGTGGACGCGGTGGTTTTCGTGGTCGACCGCGACAAGTGGACCGACGCGGATGAACTCGTTGCGCAGCGTGTTTTTCAGCAGGATGCGCCGGTGATCATCGCCATCAACAAAATGGATCGGATCGAGGAAAAGGACACCCTGCTGCCTCACATCAAGGCGCTGGCGGAGCGTTTTCCCGATGCCGAAATCCTGCCGGTGGCGGCGCTGCACGGCCACAATCTCGAGCAATTGAAAGACAGCTTGAAGGCGAAGATGCCGGAAGGTACCTTCTTCTACACAGATGATCAGATAACGGATCGCAGCCGCCGCTTCATCGCCGCCGAGCTCGTGCGCGAGAAAATCACTCGCCAACTCGGCGCCGAGCTGCCCTATGAAGCCACCGTCGAAATCGAGGAGTGGCGTGAGGAAGACAAGGTTTTGCACATTTCCGCGCTCATCCTGGTGGAGCGCGATGGCCAGAAGAAAATCATCATCGGCGAGGGCGGTCAGCGCCTCAAGAAAATCGGCCAGCAGGCGCGCCTGGATATGGAGAACTTCTTCGATACCAAGGTCATGCTCAAGCTTTGGGTAAAAGTGAAGGCGGGCTGGTCCGACGACGAGCGCGCCCTGAAAAGCCTTGGCTACAATGACCAGTGATCAGGCTTTCGTTCTTCACACCCGCCCTTTTCGGGAAACCAGCCAACTGGTAAATCTGTTCGGCCGGGAATATGGCCGTTTTTCGGCGGTAAGCCGCAGCTCGCGCAGCAAAAATCGCCGCGGCGGCCCTTTATTGCAGCCATTTTGTCTCCTCCAGGCAGAGTGGCGCGGCACCTCTGACCTCAAGAGCCTGATCAGCGCCGAAGCCCTCGAAATACATCTGTTGCAGGGCAGCAATCTCTATATAGGTCTTTATCTCAACGAGTTGCTGAGCCGCCTGGTGCATGAACATGAGCCTCACCAGGAGCTGTTCGAGCAATATCACTACATGCTCTCGCTGTTGGCTACTGAAACGGATGTGGAGCCTCACCTGCGTATATTTGAATTCAATCTGCTTCAGGATCTGGGCTACGGTTTCCCGCTCGACATGGATGCGGCGAGCGGCGAGCCGGTCGAGGCACTGCGCAACTATGTATTCGTGGCCGGTGAGGGCATGGTCGCGGCGGGGCGCGGCGCCAGCGGCGCAATCGCAAGTGGCGCACAGCTGCAGATGATCGCCGCCGGGGATTATTCCGACAGCGCGGTCAGGGCCTGTGCAAAACGGCTCGCGAGGGCGGCGCTCGCGCCTTTGTTGGGGGCCAGGCCCCTGTATAGTCGGGAGTTGTTTCGCGGCGCCATGTCACCCGCCAGGGAGTCACGGTGATCGTTGGCATAGGCACGGATATCGTCAAGGTGTCCCGCATCGCCGCGTCGCTGGAGCGCAAGGGCGATGCGCTGGCACGGCGGATTCTCACGCCAGGCGAGCTTGCTCGCTTTCATGCATCGCGTGTGCCGGCGGCCTTCCTCGCCAAGCGTTTTGCCGCGAAGGAAGCCGCAAGCAAGGCGTTTGGCACCGGCATCGGGCGCATTTCCTGGCAGGACCTGGAAGTGGTCAATAACGAAGACGGTGCTCCCCGCCTGTTGTGCCATGGCAATGCCGCGATGCGGATGCGTGAACTCGGCGCCACTCAGGTGCACATCAGCCTGGCGGACGAGGAGGACGCCGCGCTGGCCTTCGTGATCCTGTCGGCAGGCCTTGTGGGCGGTGACGTGGGCGGTGCCGGATAAGCCCGCGTCCACTTCTTGCTGCTTCGCGGCACGGTTCGCGTCCGAACCCGCTCCGCTGTTGCCGGATAGTCGTCGCTGAGGACAAAGTGCCTCTGCGCCGATAGAATAGGGCCATCATTCACCAGAACGTTTCCGTCATGGAATTTCCCACCATCGAAGGCACCATAGGCAATACCCCGCTGGTCAGGCTGCAGCGCCTGCCAGGGCACACCTCCAACACCATTCTGTTGAAGCTCGAGGGCAACAATCCCGCGGGTTCGGTCAAGGACCGGCCGGCGCTGTACATGATTGCCCGTGCCGAGCAGCGGGGACAGATCAAACCCGGCGATACCCTCATAGAAGCCACCAGCGGCAATACCGGTATCGCCCTCGCCATGGCGGCTGCGATCAAGGGGTATCGCCTGATCCTGATCATGCCCGAGAATGCCACCGAGGAGCGCAAGGCCTCCATGCTGGCCTATGGCGCCGAACTGATTCTGGTAAGCAAGGAAGAGGGCATGGAAGGCGCCAGAGACCTGGCCCTGAAGATGCAGGAAAAAGGCGAGGGTGTCGTTCTCGATCAATTCAACAATCCCGACAATCCGCTCGCTCACTTCGAGGGAACAGGGCCGGAAATATGGCGTCAAACACAGGGCACGATAACGCATTTCGTCAGTTCCATGGGCACCACGGGTACCATCATGGGGGTGTCGGCCTATCTTAAGTCGGTCAAGCCCGAGGTACGGATCATCGGCCTGCAACCGGAGGAAAACTCCGCCATTCCGGGAATTCGCCGCTGGCCGGAAGCCTATATGCCGGGTATTTTCGAGCGCGCGAAAGTCGATCGGATCATGGACATCAGCCAGCAGCTGGCGGAGTCCACCATGAAGGAACTGGCGCGCCGCGAAGGTATTTTTGCCGGCGTTTCCAGTGGCGGTGCGGTGGCTGCCGCGCTGGCGGTTTCTCGAGAGGTGGAAAATGCCTGCATCGTGGCGGTGATTTGCGATCGCGGTGACAGATACCTTTCGTCAGGTCTGTTCAACGCCTGACCGGGTCTGGGCCCGCGGTACGCCTGGCACAGGGTGCCGGAGTGGACGTTGGTCGACTTTGATGGCTTGAGGTAGCGAGAATGGTCAGAACCAGGGATCTGCACGATGTCAGCAGTGAAGCCCACTTCGATGTGGATCAGTGGGTCAGCCAGATCAGTAACCGGCTCGAGCTGCCGGATATAAAACGTAATCTGCTCGCCAGCGCCTGTGACCTGTCCTTCAAGGTGGAACAACAGACGCGGACCTCTACCGAGATCTCCGATCTTCGCTCAAGTGCCGTTTTTACCGGCCTGGAAATGGCGGAAATACTTGCCGACTTGCGCATGGATGAGGAAGGTCTCATCGCCGCCATTCTCTATCGCCACGTGCGCGAGGGTTATCTTCCGCTTGCGGATGTCGAAAAACGCTTTGGCGCCGTGGTGGCGTCGCTGATCAACAGTGTCCTGCAGATGGCGATCATTTCGCGCATGCGCAACGACTCGACAACGGATGTCTTTGGCCACCAGCCCGATGAACAGGCAGCGAAAGTTCGCCAGATGCTGGTGTCCATCATCGATGACGTGCGGGTCGCGCTGATCAAGCTTGCCGAGCGCACCTGCGCGATTCGCAACGTCAAGATTTCCGCCGAGACGAAGCGTATAAGAGTGGCCCGCGAAATCGTCGATGTCTATGCGCCGTTGGCGCATCGTCTCGGTATCGGCCACCTCAAATGGGAGCTCGAAGACCTCGCCTTTCGCTATCTGGAGCCGCTTGAATACAAGCGTATTGCGCGACTGCTCTCGGAAAAGCGCCGCGATCGCCAGACCTACATCGACAATGTCATCGAAACGCTACGCCAGGAGCTGGTAAAGATCGACGTCGCAGGTGAAGTCTCAGGGCGTGCCAAGCATATCTTCAGCATCTGGAAGAAGATGCAAACCAAGGGTGTCAGCTTTTCCAAGATTTACGACATTCGCGCGGTACGGGTGTTGGTGCCAACCATTTCCGACTGCTATACCTTGCTGGGTATCGTGCACAACAAGTGGCGCAATATTCCCGATGAGTTCGACGATTACATCGCGTCGCCCAAGGAAAATGGCTATCGCTCGCTGCACACCGCGGTGATTGGCCCTCAGCACCGTATTCTCGAAATTCAGATTCGCACCTTTGATATGCATGAGGAGGCGGAGTTTGGTATTTGTGCGCATTGGCAATATAAGGGTGCCGAGCCCAGCGCCGCGTCGAAGAGTTATGAATCGAAAATTGCCTGGCTGCGCCAGGTGCTGGAGTGGCACGATGAAATCGGCAGCGAAGATGCGAAAAGTATCTTCAAGCTGGAAGGTTCATCGGAAAGAATTTACGTTTTCACGCCCGAAGGCCATGTGGTGGACCTCCCGCCACTGTCGACACCTCTGGATTTTGCCTATCGCATCCATACCGAGGTTGGTCATCGCTGCCGCGGCTGCAAGATCAACGGTCGCATCGCGCCCTTGAATACGCCGCTGAAAACAGCGGACCAGGTGGAAATCCTGACCGGAAAATACGAGTCGCCAAGCCGCGATTGGCTGTCGTCGACCATGGGTTATCTGCACTCCGCCAAGGCGCGTGCCAAGGTCAAAGGCTGGTTTCGCAAGCAGGACCTGGAAAAGAATCTGGCCGCAGGCCGGAGTATGCTGGACAGGGAATTCCGGCAATTGGGGCTCAGGGGCATCGATCTCGATGAAATCAGCGAGAAATGCAACAAGAAAGGTGCCGAAGGGCTCTACGAAGCCATCGGCGCTGGCGATGTTTCCATGGAATATGTGGTGCGCCTGGCGCGCTTGCAATTGCAGGGCGTCGACAGGGAGAAGATGATTCTGCGCCGTGCGCGCCATGCCACCCAGTACCGCAACTCGACCTTCTATATATATGGTGTCGGCAACCTGCTGACGAGAATTGCGCGCTGTTGCAATCCGGTACCTGGTGAAGAAATCAGTGGCTACATCACCGCTAGTCGCGGCGTGACGATTCACCGTCAGGATTGCGGCAGCCTGCTGCGCCATCGCGCCACGGAGCCGGAACGGATCATTCAGGTGCACTGGGGCGGGAAACCCATCGATGTCTACGCAGTACCTGTGCGACTCATCGCCTATGACCGCTCGGGGCTGCTGCGTGATATCACTGCGGTGATCGACAGGATGTCATTGTCCATCGAGTCCTTTCATTCCGACGAGACCCGCGATGGCAAGGCGGATATACAGGTCACGGTGCAGATCAACGACTTCGAAACGCTGCAGGCGCTGATTGCGCGGCTGCGGCAGATCCCCAATGTCATAGAAGTGTCCAGAATCAGTGAGTAGAGCATGACCACAGAGCCCCGTTACAATATCGATGATCTGCTCTATCTGATGGCGAGGTTGCGCGACCGGGAAAGCGGCTGCCCCTGGGACTGCGAGCAGGATTACGCCAGCCTCGTCAAATACACCCTCGAAGAAGCGTATGAAGTTGCCGACGCCATCGAGCGCGGCGACATGGAGCACTTGCCCGAGGAGCTTGGCGATCTGTTGTTTCAGGTGGTGTTTTACGCGCAGGTCGGTGCCGAGCAGGATCAGTTTGATTTCACGGATATCGTCGATGGTATCGTCGCAAAGCTGGTATTTCGACATCCCCATGTCTTTCCCGATGGCACCTTGCACAGCCGCCGTGACAGAGACATCATTCCCGAGCATACGGACATTTCCTCCACCTGGGAAAAAAAGAAACACCAGGAGCGGCAAAGCAAGGGGCATCGCCGTCTGCTGGCGGATATTCCGGTTGCCATGCCAGCGCTGGCGCGTGCCGAAAAAATCCAGAAGCGCGCTGCGAAAGCCGGCTTCGATTGGCCCGATGTACAGGGCGTGCTCGCCAAGATTAGGGAAGAGGTGGACGAGTTCGCTGTTGAAGAGAAGCTGTCTGATGTCCCTGCCATGGAAGATGAGCTGGGCGATATTCTGTTCAGCGTGGTCAACCTGGCTCGCCATGTCGGTTGCGATGCCGAGCAGACCCTGCGCCGTGCAACGCAAAAATTCGAGCGCCGCTTCGAGATCATGGAAGACCTGGCCCGAGCCCAGGGGCACTCTTTCGAGGAACTCGATGGGCAGGCCATGGAGCGCCTGTGGCGTGAAGCGAAACGGGCCATGAGCCGTGAGCTTTGAGTAGGCGCACTGGCTGAACTGGGTTTCACTTATCAGTTCACAGTTTACAGTTTACAGTTCACAGTTCACAGTTCACAGTTCACAGTTCACAGTTCGCAGTTCGCAGTTCACAGTTCACAGTTCACAGTTCGCAGTTCGCAGTTCACAGTTCGCGGTTGAAGGCTTGTTATCTGGGCGGCAAGCCTTTGCGGACTCTTCGTTCCATGCCTCGCTGACGCGGGCTTGCCCGGATTGGCTATCTTGTGAACAGCGCCAAATGGGTGTAATGTGCGTCGCCTTCCCTGTTTGTATTGTCTTTGAAAAGGAAATGCTGATGAATATTATTCTTCTCGGCCCGCCTGGTGCCGGCAAAGGTACCCAGGCCCAATTTATCTGTGAGCGCTTTGATATTCCCCAGATTTCCACGGGCGACATGCTGCGCGCGGCAGTGAAGGCAGGCACCGAGCTCGGCAAGAAAGCACAAAGCATCATGGCTTCCGGCGGTCTGGTGTCGGACGACATCATCGTCGGTCTGGTCAAGGAAAGAATTCAGGAACCTGACTGCGCGAACGGTTTCCTGTTCGACGGTTTCCCGCGCACTATTCCCCAGGCGCAGGCACTGATCGACGAGGGCGTGAATATCGACAAGGTCATAGAAATCGCCGTCGCAGATGAAGAAATTGTTGCAAGGCTCAGTGGTCGGCGTGTTCACGAGGCGTCCGGTCGCATTTATCACGTCGAACACAATCCCCCCAAGCAGGACGGCGTGGACGATATCAGCGGAGAGCCACTGATTCAGCGTGAAGATGATCGCGAGGAGACGATAAGAAATCGCCTTGACGTCTACCACAACCAGACTGAACCCCTTGTCGCCTTTTATCAGTCGTACGCCAAGGACTCCCCACGGACTGCGCCGACCTATGCCAGTATCTCCGGCGTTGGCAGTCTTGCCGAAGTGCAACAGCGCCTTATCGACGTACTCGATTGACCTCATTTTGTGTCACCGGCGAAAGCAATTCTTGCCGGTGACAAGCCATCATTGTTTATTTTTTTCTCACTTCGGACAAAAAGCGCGAACAATCAAAAGTTTTTTCAACGATGCTTTGAATTTTCGTGGCGTATTGTCTAAAATTCACACAGTTTTAACTTCGTACTGATTTTCATCTCAACTATCGGGAGAAAAAATAATGGCAAGAGCGCCTAGGAAAGTTTCAGCAAGCAAACCGGGCAGCACGCCGTCCCGCGCGCGTGGCACAAGGTCTGCTGCTGCCGCCTCTGCGGGAGAAGCACAAAAGACGGTCGCCGCCATCACCAAGAATATCGCAGCTCTCAGAAAGAAAGCCGATACTGCGAAACAGCGTGTCGAGCAGTTGAAGGCCAGGGTTGACAACAAACCCACGGCGGCGGCCAAACAGGCTTATGCCAAGGCCAGGACAGCTTCCAGTGAACTTTCTGCGCAGCTCAGAGCCGCCCGCGCGGATCTGGCCAAAGCCAAAGTGCAGCAGCGTGTGGAAAGCGCATTGGCGCGCCTCAAGGCAGCGGAAGAGACTGCGGCTGCCAAGGTGCGCCGTGTCGAAGAAAGGCTGGAGAAAAAAGCCCAGGCAGATCTGGCCAAGGCAAAAGCTGCATTCGAGAAGAAATGGCTGAAAGCTCGCGCTGCTGTCGACAAGCAGAAAGTGAAAAATGTTGAGGGCAAGGCCAAGGAAGAGCTGGCCAACAAGCGCAAGGCCATCAAGCAGAAGGTCAGCGCCGTCTCTGCAACCAAGAAAACCGGCACGGGCAGAGGTCCTGGTCGTCCGCCCAAGGCTGCCACCGTTGCAGCTGCCGCCAGCGCCCAGGCCACACCGGTAGCCGCGCCCAAGCGTCGTGGCCGTCCGCCGAAGTCTGCGCAAGCCGCAGCTCCGGTTGCCGCGCCAGTAGCCGCACCCAAGCGTCGCGGTCGTCCGCCGAAGAAAGCTGCGGAATGATCGATTTATAGATTCCTTTCAAAATCCCCCGTTTTCGGGGGATTTTTTTCTGGAGATGGACTGTTGACAAGCATTCTGGCCATCGAGACATCGGGAGCGTCCTGTTCCGCGGCATTGAATATCGACGGCACCATTCAGCAACGCCTCGAACTCGCGCCACGTCAGCACGCCCACAAGATTCTCGTCATGGTGGATCAGCTGTTGTCCTCCAACAATCTTGTGCCGCGCGACCTCGATGCCATCGCGTTCAGTCGTGGGCCCGGTTCTTTCACCGGCTTGCGTATCGGTTTCGGCATTGTTCAGGGCTTGGCATTTGGTGCAAATCTGCCGGTGATAGGTATTTCCTCTCTCGAAGTGTTGGCGGCCAAAGCGGTACGCCAATATGGGCTGGCGCGGGGCGAGCTTGTCGCGGCGGCATTGGACGCGCGCATGAATGAGGTTTTCGTCGGCATTTACCGGGTTGGAGACGACAAGCTTGAATCTGTGCTCGCCGATTGTGCCCTTGCACCTCATGATGTTGCGCACCAGGTTGGTGCGCCGTTGGCGGCGGCGGTCGGCGATGGCTGGCCACTTATCGATACAGAGAATATCGTCATTGCGCAGCGCTTCGACGATTTGCAGTCCGACGCGCAAACGACCGCAGAGCTTGGTCTGCGCCTTTTCAGGGAAGGGCGACAATGCGCCGTGGAGAACGTTGAACTGGCGTATATCCGCAACGAGGTGAGTTGGAAGAAACGGCAGAGGATCAGGTCATAATTTCCGACGCGCGGGCAAATGGACTCGAGCACCTCCCGGCAAGCTGTTAGGCTTTGCGGGTAGCCCGGGCTCCGGAGCTGTAAACCTTGAGCGTTGAGCGGCAGTACTGTAAGAACTGAAACCTGTCGGCGTTCAACGGGAGCTTACCGCTTCTGGCCCGACTACGGCAGGCAGACCAAATTCCGACTTGGCTTCGAGCCCGAGTTTATGGGCCCCGGTTCGATCCGCCAGGCAAATCTGGTCAGTCGGCTGCTTGATTGTCGTGGTACCAGGGTTCTTGCCAGGGCTTACCGTTTTGATCCCGATCAGGAGGCGATGTGTCGCTGTTGCAAATAATTGTTCTGGCCTTGATACAGGGAATTACCGAGTTCCTGCCCATCTCCAGCTCCGCTCACCTGATTTTGCCTTCGGCCCTGTTGGGTTGGCCCGATCAGGGATTGGCGTTCGATGTGGCGGTGCACGTTGGAACCCTCGGCGCGGTGCTCATCTATTTTCGCAATGATGTGCGCAATCTTGTGGTCGCCTGGTGCAAGTCGACCTTTGCGAAGCAACATTCCGATGATTCCCGCATCGCCTGGCTGATCGTGCTCGCCACCATCCCCACCGGAATCGCCGGCTTGCTGTTCAATGATTTCGTCGAAGAACATTTACGCTCGCTGCTGGTCATCGCCATGACCACCATCGTTTTCGGTCTGCTGCTGGGTGCGGCGGACAAGTTCTCGGCCAGAAACCTCAGGATGGAGAAGCTGAACTGGCGGCACGCGCTGCTGATCGGCATCGCTCAGGCGATCGCGTTGATTCCCGGTACCTCGCGCTCAGGTATTACCTTGACCATGGCGCTGGCGCTGGGTTACGAACGTGTCTCCGCCGCGCGCTTTTCCTTTCTGCTGTCCATACCCATCATTGTCTTGAGTGGTGCTTACAAGGCTGTCGAACTGTTGCAGCTCAACAGCGTTCCCTGGGGCGATATCATGCTGGCGGCGATCATTGCGGGCATTACCGCGTATATCTGCATTCACGCGTTTCTGGCCTGGATCAATCGTATCGGCATGATGCCTTTCGTGTGGTATAGATTGCTGCTCGGGTTGTTTCTGATCGGTTTTGCGTGGATGGGTATGGCATGAAAAAGAAAGTTGCATTCATCGGATTGGGCGTGATGGGTTACCCCATGGCGGGCCATCTCAGTCGTGCGGGGCACCAGGTGAGCGTTTATAACCGCACACACAGCAAAGCCCTGCAGTGGTGCGAGCATTATCAGGGCGATGTCCATGATTCTCCCGGCGCAGCAGCCCGCGATGCCGACATGGTGTTCATCTGTGTAGGGCGCGATGACGACGTGCGGGCAGTGATGGATGGCGCCGATGGTATCCTGGCCGCGCTTTCCGAAGGAAGCTGTGTGATCGATCATTCCACCACGTCTGCACAGTTGGCGCGAGAAATGGCGCAGCGCTGTGCGGAGCGCAACCTGAGCTTCATCGATGCGCCGGTATCCGGCGGTCAGCAGGGTGCGGAAAGCGGCCGCCTCACCGTGATGTGTGGTGGCGATGACGACGCATTCGCGAGGGTGGAGCCGGTGATGACATGCTATGCCCACTCGATAAAATATCTGGGTCCCGCGGGAAGTGGTCAGCTGTGCAAGATGGTGAATCAGATTTGCATCGCCGGATTGGTTCAGGGACTGGCCGAAGGACTTTCGTTCGCAGAAACCGCGGGGCTCGACAGAAAGCAGGTCATCGATGTCATCGCCAAGGGGGCGGCGCAATCATGGCAAATGGAGAACCGCCACGACACGATGATTGCCGGACAATACGACCATGGCTTCGCGGTCGACTGGATGCGCAAGGATCTGGGCATCGTGCTCGATGAGGCGCGCCGGTCGGGTGTGGCGCTGCCGGTGACTGCCCTGGTTGACCAGTTCTACGCCGATGTCCAGAATCTCGGCGGCGGCCGCTGGGACACCTCCAGCCTCTATGCGCGGCTGCAGCACATGAAAAAACAGGCGAAATGATGAGTTCAATGATCGATACCAGCGCGCAAACCCCTTTCAATCAACAGTTGCTCCACTTTTTGAAGGCGTCGCCCACGCCATTCCACGCCGTTGCGAGCATGGCGAAAATTCTTGAGGAAAACGCGTTCACTCGCCTCGAGGAAAGCGATGCGTGGCAATTGCAGCCCGGTGGCCGTTATTACGTGACCCGCAACGGCAGTTCCATCATTGCCTTTGTTCACGGGCGCGAATCCGTGCTGGACAACGGTATGCGGCTCGTGGGCGCGCATACCGACAGCCCCTGCCTGATGGTAAAGCCCAGGCCGGAGCTGGCGGGCAAGGGATATTTTCGTGTCGGTGTGGAAGTCTACGGTGGCGCACTGCTCAATCCCTGGTTCGATCGCGATCTGTCCATCGCCGGGCGTATCGTCTACAAAAAGCGGGACGGCGGCCTTGCTCAGAAGCTCGTGGATTTTGGTGAGCCGGTGGCGGTCATCCCCAGTCTCGCCATTCATCTGGATCGCCAGGCCAACGACGGGCGTTCGGTCAACCCTCAGACCGATATCACGCCGCTGCTGTTTCTCGATGACGAGAATCGCAACAAGAATTTCCGGACATTGCTTGGCGAGCGTTTTCTCTCCGCTGATGAGGCGGACGTGCTGGACTACGAGCTCTATTTTTACGATACCCAGGCGCCGGCGGTGGTAGGGCTGCATGGCGACTTCATCGCCTCTGCGCGCCTCGACAACCTGCTCAGTTGTTTCGCGGGCCTGCAGGCAATGCTCGCGGCGGATGGCTCGCAAACTGCATTGCTGGTGTGCTCCGACCATGAAGAGGTGGGCAGCGCCTCCGCCTGCGGTGCGCAGGGCCCGATGCTGGCATCCCTGCTGGAACGTCTGGTGCCGGAGGCACAGGAGCGCTTTCAGGTGATCAGCCGTTCGCTGTTGGTATCCACCGACAACGCGCACGGCATTCACCCCAATTATCCGGCCAAGCACGACGACAACCATGGGCCATTGCTCAACGGCGGTCCGGTGGTCAAGGTCAATGCACGCCAACGCTACGCCACCAACAGCCTGACCGCGGCGCTGTTTCGCGCCATGGCCGAAGAAGTGGGTGTGGAGTTGCAGACGTTCGTGGCGCGCAACGACATGCCGTGCGGCAGCACCATCGGGCCGGTGACGGCAACGGAAGTGGGTGTGCCCACCCTGGACGTGGGCGTACCCACGTTCGCCATGCACTCGATCCGCGAGCTGGCGGGCTCGGCGGATGCAATGGCTCTCGACAGGGTGCTTCGCCACTTCTTCAACAGGCCAGGCGCCCCGGTGATTGCAGAACAGCCCTTATGAGTTTCACGTTTCACGCTTCAAGTTGCACGTAAAAGGGGGGCGGGAATTGTTGGCCCTCTTTGTACTGCGGCGCGTGGCCAGTGTGATGCCATCGCCACAGGCACCTACGTGAAACGTGCAACTTGAAACGTGAAACTCAGGGACAGCAAAAGATCGAGAACAACCTTTAAGTTTCAGGCTGAGGTTGGCAGAGCGCAGTTCTCCCAGCGCTCCAGCTTAAAGCTTATGGCTTACAGCTCCCTGTGCCCCTATCGCCGATTTATGAGTAAACTACGCATCTTTTCAAAAGCTTCCGACAAGAGATTCGCGCATGTCCACTGAAACAGTTCTCACGGGTATTACCACCACGGGCACACCGCAC
>CAYXXZ010000083.1:1724-13858 GCA_964469165.1 uncultured Porticoccaceae bacterium | reverse complement strand
TCATGGACTCACAAGGACAACTATTATTTCGAAACCGACAACAACCCCGGTGTCAAACAACCAAAAACCGACATCCTCAACGCGTCATTGAAATTCAACTCGCCGGACGAGCGCTACGGCCTGATGTTCTGGGTCAACAACCTTACCGATGAGGAGTACTACAGCTACATCACCCAGAGCGCCACGGCGGGCACCAAATATTCCCCTGCGCCACCGCGCACCTATGGCGTGACCTTCAACGCACACTTTTATTGATGGCAGGGAGGCAAGTGAACATGTGCGATAAATTAATCATAAGCCGCAACAACGGTATCATGGAAATCATCCTGAACCGGCCAGAGGCGATGAATACCTTCGACAAGGAAAGCCATTTCGCACTGGACCGTTTATGGACGGAGTTCGACAATGACCCCACCTTGCGTGTGGCCATCATCACCGGCGCGGAGGATCGCGCCTTCAGCGCCGGCAGTGATCTCAAGTATTATGCGTCAGGTGCGCCTATCGAACTGCCACCCTCGGGCTACGCGGGATTATCGGATCGTCGCCTAAAAAAGCCGGTCATCGCGGCAGTCAATGGCCTGGCCCTGGGGGGAGGGTTTGAGGTTGCCCTATGCTGTGACATCATTATCGCGGCGGAAAATGCTCAGTTCGGCTTGCCCGAAGTACGCGTCGGAGTCGCCGCTCTGGGTGGAGGAATCCCCCGCCTGGCGCGGAAAATTCCATACAACATCGCGATGGGACTTCTCCTCAGCGCGCGACGCCTGAGCGCAGCAGACGCTCTGCGTCACGGACTGGTCAATGAAATCGCCCCACAAGGCAAGTCGCTGGAAGTCGCCCGCGTCTGGGCAGAAGAAATTGTGCTCGGCGCTCCGCTTGCGATCGAGGTCAGCAAGCGCGTCACCGAAAATACGTTCTACGAGCCCCAGGAGTACGAAGCCCAGCTCAACACGCTGAAAAATGGTGGCGAAGGGGCATTCATCATGGAAAGCGAGGACTTCATGGAAGGCATGCGCGCGTTCTCTGAAAAACGTCAACCTGTATGGCAAGGCAGATAAAGCAACCAACTACGAGATTAATCATGCGTAAAAATCCTTTCGACCTGACCGGCAAGGTCGCCCTGGTAACCGGCGGCAATAGTGGTATCGGCCTGGGCATCGCCCAGGCACTTGCCGCGGCAGGCGCCGACATTGCCATCTGGGGCAGCAACCCGGAGAAAAATGCCCACGCCCAAGACAGCCTCAAGGATTATGGCGTGCGCGTTATGGCGCAGGCTGTCGACGTCAGCGATGAAAGCGCCGTCACCGCCGCCATCGCCGAACTTCTTGCAACCATGGGTCGCGTCGACAGCGTGTTTGCCAACGCGGGAATATCGGAAATGGTGCCTTCGTTTCTTGAATTGTCGACAGAGAAATACCGGCGCATGCTCGCCATCAACATCGACGGTGTATTTTTCACTTTTCGGGAAATTCTCAAGCACATGGTGGCAAGGGCCAAGGACGGTGACCCTGGCGGTTCGCTGGTCGTCACCTCCAGCATCGGCGCCATTCACGGCCCCGGCAAATGCGAACACTACGGCGCCACCAAGGCTGCGGTTCTGTCGCTGATGCGCGGTGTCGCCGTGGAGTTCGCCAACCACGGCGTCCGGGCCAATGCCATTCTGCCGGGCTGGATCAACACCGATATGACCAAGGATCTGCAGGCCTACGACAAATTCCGCAACCAGGTCATCAGCCGCGTGCCCATGAAGCGCCTTGGCGAGCCCGCGGAGTTCGGCGGCATTGCCGTCTACCTTGCCAGCGATGCCTCCAGCTACCACACCGGTGATACGTTCGTCATCGACGGAGGTTATACGGTGTTCTAGAGCATCATTGAAACGAGAGATGTCGGATGGGAGATGAGAGATGAAAAGGCACGGACCATCTCCCATCTCTCGTTCGACATCTCCCTTAAAGCGGGTTCAGCATTTTCCTCTTATTCTAAAACTGTGCGAGGCTTTATATTCAGTGGTGGTCATGCCGGTCCATTCCTTGAAAGCGCGACACAGGCTGCTGCTGTCTTCGAAGCCAAGCATGTCGGCAATGAGACTGACCGGCATATCAGTCGAAATCAGGTAGTTCTTGGCCATATTTTCCCGAACCGAAGCCACGATTTTATTGTAGCTGGCATTTTCGCTTTCAAGCCTCCTATTCAAGGTTCGGTAGCTCATGCCCATGTATTTCGACAGCTCATCGACGGTCAGCACAGTTGGCAGATTTTCGCGGACCAGAAACATGGTTTTTGCAGTCAGCGTCGATTTTTCCTGTGCGATAGTGGACATCTGATCCAGGTGGCTGATACACAGAGCGAGCAACTCGCTGTTTCTGCCGGGAAACGGCATTTCGAAATACTCCCGGCTATATTCCACTCCGACAGCGATTTCGTCGCACGAAAACGTCGGTTTGATACCCATCAATTCTTCATATCTGTGGGCATGATCCGGCCGTGGATAGGTCAACCTGTAGTAGAGCCTCTTGTTGTGGAAGTTGTTGAATCGCGCGAACAACGCGTTGTCGATATTGATCTTCTCTTCGACGAAATATTGCAACAGCTCCGGAAATATATCGATTCGCGGCTCAGCCTTGAATTTGATGATATTGGCGTGCCTTTCCAGTTTCATGGAAAACAGATTGCCGAAAAAAAGCCAGTTGTACTTCTGCCAGATATTCGTGGCCTCATAGGCATTTTCCGCTGCAGAGAAAGCGGCTCCCAGCACACCCAGATCGCCGGGTTCCAGCATTTCTCCAAGCCTGAAGGCCAGGTCATGCCAGCCGGTGAGATCGATCATGTTCAATATCACCTTGATGTAATCAAGGGTATCGACCAGAAAATAGTCATCTTCCAACTGCGAACGTGACAGTCCCGTCCCCTCAAGAACCTGCTTTTCGTGATAGCCAAACGTTTGCATCGCCCTCAGGTAAAAGAGCAACTTCGCCGGACGAATACTTATGAATTGTTTGGCATACATAGTGGGTACATTTCATGTGGCAAGTCCGTCACTGCCAGAAACCCTGGCATGGGTACGGATGGCCCCGCCGAATGATCAACTATACAGCAATTTCAATACTCCGCCCATTGTTGGCAATTTTTGCCAACTCAATGACTGTCTACGCTAACGAGCCTCGATCAGAGAGCGCGTAGCATTCCTTTATGAATAAACGTCATTAACAAATTACGAACAGGGTAAACGGGAACCCATGAGCCGTTCCAATCATCTCTGCAGCAAGCTTCAACGCGCCACTCTCACTGTGGCACTAGCGTCGGTGGTGGCGCCGGGGGCGGACGCAGCACTTCATGCCCTCGCCCCGGCAAGTTGGATGCAGCAAACTCGGCGAAGGCGCGCGAACATGGCCTGGTTCAAGGGGTGTCGGCTGCGCATGCTGGATCCGGCTGCGCCGGGAAATTCCACAATAACAGCAGTGGAGAAGTGATTTATGAGCAGAGCAGCAACTCGGATTCGCTATCTCGATAGCACAGAGAATGTAGACGAGATCGTTGATGCCTACCTCAATGATGGCGCAGTGATCCTGCGAAATGTCCTGACACAGGACCAGGTACGGGCAGTGAACGAAGAAATTGAGCCGTACATGCAGAAGGCAAATCCAGGGGGACCGCTCGGAAACAAGATTAAAGACTTCTACGGTGCGAATACCAAACGGGTAGAACTTGTCCCGCGTCGTAGCAAAACCTACCGGGAAGAGGTTTTAAATCTTGACGTGCTGCACAATGTGGCCAGCAAGGTTTTCAGTGAGGTTGGAACCTATTGGTTGGCACATGCACAGGTCATTGAAATCGGCCCGGGAAGCGCCGCACAACCATTACACCGAGACATCCAAAGCAACCCGGCCATCATGCAACTGGGGCCGGATGGGCCTGAGACCTTATTCAATTTTTTTGTGGCGCTAAGTGAATTCACCGAGGAAAATGGCGCAACACGGATCGCGCCAGGCACCCACAAGGCCGGTGGAGACGGTGGATTTACCCTCTGGCAGGATGATAAAAGCAGAGAGACGCTCGACACCTTGCCGGCCGTCATGAACCCTGGCGACGTTGCCCTGTACACAGGAAAAACTCTGCACGGTGGTGGCGCCAACACGACAAAAGACAAGTACCGGCGAGGCATTGCCATGCCGTTGCAAGCCAGCTTCCTGACACCCGTTGAAGCATTCCCTCTTACCGTTGGCGTGGAGATCGCCCGAACCTTGCCCGAACGGGTTCAGCGTATCCTGGGATTTCGTACCCAGACGCCCTTCGGATCGACAGGTGTGTGGCGGGCAGAAGCCGGAGAACTTGCGGATTACCTGCAAATTTAAAGTCGGGCTATGGCTTAACGGGGCTGCCAGTACGGCTGGATGTGTAGCTGCTTCATTGCATTATTAAAAAGAAAATACTTTCGAAAATATGCCCATTAAACAGAGCTTTTACTGAAAACTGACATCAACTTAGAAAATATCACATTAAAAAAGGGGAAATCATGAAACCGTCCAAGCCTTTACATCACAGCATGCGTCCCTCTGCAATGACCCTGGCGCTGGCCGCGGTGCTGGCCCCGGGTGCTGGCGCAGCCACCCTCGAAGAGATCATCGTGGTGGCCACCAAGCGCGAGCAGAGCATTCAGGATGTGCCCATCACTATGCTCTCCCACACCGGCGAGGCGCTGGCCAGCAAGGGCATCGAGAGTGTCACCCAGCTCTCCGAGGTCGTGCCCAGCCTCAACATCAACACCGGCTCCGGTACCACCATCGTCATGCTCCGCGGCGTCGGTACCAGCGCCGTCACCGCCGGCAACGAACCCTCCGTGGCCACCTACATCGACGAGGTCTACAACCCCGCGCCCACCGCCAACATGTCATCCTTCGCCGACGTCGAGCGGGTCGAGGTGCTCAAGGGGCCCCAGGGTACCCTGTTCGGACGCAACGCCACCGGCGGCCTGCTTCACGTCATCACCCGCGATCCCAGCCACGACCCCGAACTGACCCTGCGCGGCGGCGTCGCCAACTACGGCACCTGGGAAACCGGCCTGTACGCCACCACCGGCATCACCGACACCCTCGCCGTCAACATTTCCGCCAATTACAAGGACGCCGACAAATCCTACGTCGACAACCAGGTGCCGGGCGTCAACTTCCTCCCGGAAAACCGCTACAACGTGCGCGCCAAACTGCTCTACACGCCCACCGACAACACCGAGGTCAAGCTGGTGTTCAGCGAGGAGCACTACGAGAGCAGCAACAACATGATCCGCACCCCGCTGCCCGGCGTCACCGCCCGCACCGGCGAGGTCACACCCGACGGCTGGCACAAGGCCGCCCACGAGATCGTCACCTACAACGAGTACGACAACACCCACGTCAGCCTCCACCTCAGGCAGTCATTCAGCGATGTCGACCTGGTGAGCATCACCGCCTACCGCGAGAACGAATACTTCTCGCCCTACGACAACGACGGCACCAGCGTCTTCGACACCAACTCCTACGCCCAGACCAACACCCGCTTCTTCTCCGAGGAAGTGCGCCTGATGTCCACCGGCGACGGCAGCCTGCACTGGATCGTCGGCCTGTTCTACTCCGACTTCAGCACCTACTACGATCCCCTGCGGGTCGAGCTGCCGGGCGTCACCATCTTCAACCGCGGCGAGCAGCAGAACGTGGGCAAGGCGGTGTTCGGCGAGATCGACTGGGCCTTTACCGAGAAAGCCTCGCTGGTGCTGGGCCTGCGCTACAACGAGGACGAGCTGACCCTCGACCAGCGCCCCACCACCATCAACGGCAATGCCATCTTTCCCTACACCAGCCTGGAAGAGGATTTCGAAAAGCTCACCTACCGTGCCGGCCTCAACTACCGCTTCACCGATGACCTGATGGTGTACGTCACCGCGAGCCGCGGCTACAAGGGCGGCATCTTCAACATGGCCAACCTCGGTGGACCACCCAGCGCCCCGGTTCAGCCCGAAGAGCTGGACGCCATCGAAGTCGGCTTCAAGTCGAGCGGCTGGTTCGGGGGTCGTGCCACCCTCAACGGCGCGGTGTTCGACTACGACTACCAGAACCTGCAACTGGTCACCATCGGCAGCGGCACCACCACCACCGCCAACGCGGCGGCGGCGAGCATTCGCGGTGCGGAGCTGGAGATGGATGCCCAGGTGACGGACAAGCTGCGCCTCAGCGCCGGGGTGTCGTACCTGGACAGTGAATACGACGAGTACTTTGGCATAACCAACGTGCCAAATCCCAATGGAATGGGCAACGTGGCCACCACCGGCAACTTCGCCGGCAACGACCTGATGCGGGCACCGGAGATGACGTTCAACGCGGCGCTCAACTACGTCTTGCCGGCGGGCTTCGATGTGGTGGTGAACTACTACTACAACGACGGTTTCTACTGGGACGAGGACAACCGCATCAAGGAGCCGTCCTATGAGGTGGTGAACTTCTCCTTCAACTGGAGGGACCCGGCGGAGAAAGTGAAGCTCAGCCTGTGGGGCAAGAACATGACGGACACGGAGTACTCGGTGTACAGCACCAACGCGCCGCCGGCGGGTGACAACTACACGGCGGCACCGCCGCGAACCTATGGTATCAGCGGGGAGTACAGCTTCTAGGGCCTGTTAACGCTACTTGGGAGGCCTGCTCGCCGCAGGCAGATGCGTGCTCTCTCGCGTGACAACGAAACAAGTCACCCGGCTGGCGCTGCAGGGTGTTGTCGGCAATCCGCCAGGTCGACAAAGGATTGCGCAGGGGTGTAGGCTCGCTGACCAACCCCTGTCATTTCTTCAGCACAAAGATAACCATCTGGAGACGCTGCAATGTCAGATATCACCGTACTGGACATAGACCCTTTCTCCGCGGAGAACCTCTGTTACCCCTACGAGAGCCAGGCCGCCTTTCGCGACGCTGGCCCCGTATTCTGGCTATCCAGATACCAGACCTACGGCGTGGCGCGTCACGCCGAGGTGACGGCACTGCTGGAAAATGCCGAGAACTTCATCTCCTCGGCGGGCATCGGTCTCGACAATTTGCGCAACCCGAAGATGCCGCGCCAGCCCAGCCCCATCGCCGAGGCGGACCCGCCCCAGCACACCGCCATCCGCAAGGGCATGAACAAGATCGCGCACCCCAAGGTCATCAAGCAATGGCGGCCATTGTTCGAGGAAGGCGCCGTCAGGCATTTCGACGCGGTGCTCGGCAATGGCGAGATCGACGGCCTGGTGGAACTCTCTGAAGCCTATATTCACAGCGTTTTCCCCGTTGCCGTGGGTATCGAACCGAACCGCGAGAACCTGCTGATCGTGGGCCACCACAACGGCAATGCCGCCGGCCCCTATAACGACCTCACCAAAGCTTCCCAGGCGGCGCTGGAAGGCATCATGGACTGGTACCAGCACCACCAGACCGCCGCCGCCATGGTTCCCGGCGGCATGGGCGACATGATCTTCGCCGCCGAGGCGCGCGGAGAGATTCCCCCCAACACCGCTTCCAACATGATGCGCACCGTGCTGCGCGGCGGCCTCGACACCACCATCAGCACCATCGGCAGCACCCTGATGTATCTGGCGCGCAATCCCGACCAGTGGGCGTTGTTGAAGGAGGATCACTCCCTGATCATCCCGGCCTTCGAGGAAGCCCTGCGCCTGGAATCGCCCACCTCCTCCATTTACCGCACCACGGAAGGCGATGCCCGCGTGGCGGGTATCGCCCTCGAGCCCAACACCAAGGTGCAGGTGTTCATCGGCGCGGCGAATCGCGATCCGCGCAAATGGGGCGAGGACGCGGGCGTCTTCGACATCCGCCGTGATCACACCGGCCACCTGGGCTTCGGCAACGGCAATCATCTGTGCCTGGGCCGCAACATCGCCCGCCTGGAAGCAGAGTGCTTCTTCAGCGAATTTCTCAAGCGGGTTGCCGCGATCGAGCTGGCGGGAGAGCCCGTGTTCAGGCCGGTGAACATGTTGCGCACCCTGAAAAACCTGCCCTTGAAAATCACCTTACATTGACTGGAACAGTTTTATGAGCGCAATACTGCAAGACAAGGCCTGCCTGATCATCGGCGCCAGCCAGGGCATCGGCGCCGCCGTGGTGGAGGAATTCATCAACCAGGGCGCGCGCCTGGTGATCGCCGCCCGCAACCTGGAAAAGATGGAAGCGCTGGCCAGACCCTACCGGGACAAGGGGAACGACATCCACGCCGTTCGCATGGATATCTCCGATCCGCAGCAAGTGGTGGCGGGCGTGGACTTCACCCTGGAAAAACTCGGCCGCCTGGACGTGGCGGTGAACAACGCCGCCGTCCAGTCTCCCGTCTACCTTCCCTTCGGCGACATTGAACTGGAAGAATTCGACCGCATCGTCGACACCAACCTGCGCGGCACCTTCGTCGCCATGAAGGCGCAGATCAACGCCATGCTGAAAAGCGGCGGCGGCAGTATCGTCAACATTTCCTCACTGGGCGGCTTCATCGGCTTTCCCCGCATGGGGAGCTATGTGGCCAGCAAGCACGGCATTGTCGGCCTCACCAAGGTGGCGGCGCTGGATTACGCCAAGCAGAACATCCGCGTCAACACAGTGGCCCCCGGTGCGGTGATGACGGAGATGATCGCCAAGGGCACCGCCAGCACCCCCGAGGGCAAGGCGCTGATCGAATCCAAGGTGCCGGCGGGGCGCATCGGCGCGCCCCTCGAGATCGCCAAGGCGGCCGCCTGGCTCGCTTCCGATGCGGCGTCCTATGTCACCGGCATCACCATGCCGGTGGACGGCGGCTACTCCATTCCCTGATAACTTTTGCACCAGGCAATGTCATGAATTTCGATTTTTCGAGCGAAGAAAAGAACCTCAAGTCGGAGCTCCGCGCCCTTCTGCAGGATATGGGCGGGCCAGCCAGCGCGCGCCGCGTGATGGACGACGATGCCCTGTTGGACCGGCCCCTGTGGCAGGAACTGGGCCGTCTCGGCTGGTTGTCCGCCGCCATCCCGGAAAGCTACGGCGGCCAGGGGCTGGCGTATTCCAGCCTGTGCGCCATCGCCGAAGAGCTCGGTCGCAGTCTCGCCGCGGTGCCCGTTTCGTCTTCGTTGTATCTCGCCGCCGAAGCCCTGTTGCTGGCCGGTTCCGACACCCAAAAGGCGCGCTGGCTGCCCGCCTTGGGCAGTGGCGAAACCATCGGCACCCTGGCGTTGGTGGAAGGCGCTGGCGCCATCGGAGCGGCGCACATCAAGGCGTCGGTGGCGAATGGCAAACTGACCGGCAGCAAGTTCGCCAGCGACGGCATGGTGGCGGACATCGCCGTGGTGGCCGCCACCGAGGGCGATGAGACAGGGCTCTATCTGGTGGAACTCAACGGCCAGGGAGTGCGGAGACAGTCCTGCAATTCCCTCGACCAGTCCCGCCCCCTGGCGCGGCTGGATTTTGACGCCGCCCCCGCCGAGCCCCTGGGATCCGGTTGGCCGCTCATCGAACGCCTGCTGGCGCGCACCGCCGTACTCACCGCCTTCGAACAGGTGGGCGGTGCCGACGCCTGCCTGGAGATGGCGCGCGGCTATGCCCTCGAGCGCTGGGCGTTCGGCCGTCCCATCGCCCAGTATCAGGCGGTCAAACACCGTATCGTCGATATTTACGTGGCCAACGAACTGGCCCGTTCCAACGCCTACTACGGCGCCTGGGCGCTGGATTCGGCACCCGACCTGCTGCCGCGGGCAGCGGCCATGGCGCGGCTGTCCGCCGTGGAGGCCTACGAGCGCGCGGCGCGGGACAATATCCAGACCCATGCCGCCATCGCCGCCACCTGGGAGCACGACGCCCATCTCCATTACCGCCGTTCGCGCCACCTGGCCCTGAGTCTCGGCACCAGCCTGTACTGGCAGGATCGCCTGGCGCTGGAACTCGGCAACGACACCAACAACGAATCGCACTGACAGCACCCGTAGGTTGGGCTGAGGAACGAAGCCCAACATCTATAGGCGCATCTACCCTGAAACTGTTGGGCTTCGTTCCTCAGCCCAACCTACAAAAGGACCACGCCATGGATTTCAACGATACCCCGGAAATGGCCGCGTTCCGCCGCGAAGCCCGCGAATGGCTCGCACACAACGCCTCGCGTTTCACCCCCTCATCCCTGCAACCCGAGGACAGCGAGGTCCTGCGCCTGATGAAAGGCTGGCAGGCCGCCAAGCTGGACGCGGGTTTTGCCGGCTTCACCTTGCCCAAGCAATACGGCGGCCGCGGCGGCTCGCTGCTGGAAGAGGTGGTGTTTGCCCAGGAACAGGCCCCCTACCCCATCGCCCACCTGCCCGCGCCCTATATCTCGACCGGCGTGGGCAACGCGGTGCCGGTGATGATCGCCCACACCGACAAAGCCATTCAGGATGAACTGCTGCTGCCGACGCTGCGCGCTGACCTGATCTGGGCGCAACTGTTTTCCGAGCCCGGCGCCGGCTCGGACGTGGCCGCCATCCGCACCCGCGCGGTGCGGGACGGCGACGACTGGGTGATCAACGGCCAGAAAGTGTGGTCGTCCGGCGCTCACTTCGCCGACTGGGCCATGCTCATCACCCGCACCGACCCGGACGTGCCCAAACACAAGGGCATCACCTATTTCTTCCTGGACATGAAAACCCCCGGCGTCGAGGTGCGCCCTCTCAAGCAGCTCACCGGCCGCGCGGAGTTCAACGAGGTGTTCTTCACCGACGTGCGCATCCCCGACCGCTACCGGGTGGGTAAGGTCAACGACGGCTGGCGGGTGATCATCACCACCCTGATGAACGAGCGCTACGGTGCCATGACCGGCAACGCTTCCGCCTTCGGCGGCGATATCCTGCACGCGCTGATCAATCAGGCGCGCAATACTCCCGGCGCCCTCGGCGGTTCCATGCTCTCGGACGACGCCCGGGTGCGGGCGCAGATCGCCGGCTACGCCACTGCGCTCAACGGCCTGAAAAACCTCGCCGCGCGCCTCATCACCACCGTCGCCCAGGGCGGCGAGCCGGAGTCGGAAGGCGCCATCACCAAGATGCTGATGACCGGCGCATTGCAGGAAATGGCGGCCTTCGCCATGGACCTGAGCGGGCCGGCAAGCGGCGCCCGCGACGGGCTTGGCGACGATCTGGCAGCGATGCAGGACAGCTTTTTCGGCGCCGTGGGCTACCGCCAGGGCGGCGGCACCGACGACGTGATTCGCAACATCATCGCCGAGCGCACCCTGGGCCTGCCCCCCGACCCGCGCAACGACAAGGACATTCCCTTCAGCCAGCAGCAGTTTGGCGCCTGAACCCGGAAGCGAGGAACACAACCCCATGAAATTCGACACCAGTGCCGACGACCTCCTGCG
Source organism: uncultured Porticoccaceae bacterium (assembly GCA_964469165.1). Taxonomy (GTDB): domain Bacteria; phylum Pseudomonadota; class Gammaproteobacteria; order Pseudomonadales; family Porticoccaceae; genus CAYXXZ01. The sequence goes on along the minus strand of CAYXXZ010000083.1, from coordinate 2,506 downwards.
CCTGGCCCGGCAAAGGGCAGGCCTCGAAGACTACGGCGAGGACCTGCGCTTTCTCGTCCCCTTCCGCAAGATGGTGGATGCCGTCAACGCCGAAACCGACTTCAGCGCCGAGGGCCGGGACAAGGCCCGCGAGCGCTTCCTGCGCCTGCTCGTCAACCGCCTGCGCTTTCAGGATGACCTGAAAAAACACCCGGAAATTCTCGACCAGGAAATCCTGCCGCCGCTGGTGGTGCTCGGCATGCCCCGCACCGGCTCCACCAAGCTGCACCGCATGCTGTGGCAGGGCGGCGATTTCATCGGCATGCTCATGTGGCAGGGCTACAACTTTGCGCCCTTCCCCGACGCCCGCCCTGACGGCGAAGACCCCCGCATCGAAAGCGCCGCCGAGTTCCTCAGTTGGCGCGCCGGCAAGCACGCCGTGATCAGCAAGGCGCACCACGCCGAAGCGTTGGAGCCGGAGGAGGAAATCTACCTGCTGGAACCCTCGTTCAGCTCCTGGATCGTGCACGGCTACTATCAGATACCCTCCTATATCGACTGGTTGCGCCACCAGGATCGCGACCACGCCTACCAGTATCTGCGCCAGCTGCTGCAGTACCTGCAATGGCAACACCACCGCCACGAGACACCGCGGCGCTGGATTCTCAAGGCCATTCCCCACATCGGCTACGAAGCGGACATGCTGCGCCACTTTCCCGGCACCAAGTTCGTCATGCTTCACCGCAAGCCGCAGGAGGTCATCCCCTCCATCATCAGCCTCACCTACGGCATGCGCCACCAGT
>CAYXXZ010000083.1:0-1624 GCA_964469165.1 uncultured Porticoccaceae bacterium | reverse complement strand
ACCGTCATCGACATGGCCTACGAAGACGTGCGCGCCAAGGATTACGACATCGCCCGCGAGGTCTACGATTTCTGCGGTATGGACTTCACTGACAAAGCCTGGCAGGGCATGGCGGACTGGCTGAAAGTGAACATCCAGCACAGCCAGGGCGAACACGTCTACAGCCTGGAAGGCACCGGCGTCACCGAGGCGGACATCGACGTGCGCTTCGCCGACTACATGACCAAATACCGCCCGTTCATCAAATGACGGTCATCACCAGGATATGTTGAGAATTGAAGAACAAGCTGTCAGCCATAAGCTTTAAGCAAGCGCTTTGGTAGAGCCTGGACTCAGCAAAGCCTGGCTCAAAGCTTACGGCTTATAGCTGCCATGCAGGGAATGTCGCCCTCATAGGGGAGACTCCCTGGCGACGGACTGATTCTCAACAACCATAGGAGTACCCAGTGAACACTTCAACCGCTTCCATCGACGCCAACGCCCTGGCGCTGCTCCCTGAACTGCTGGCAGTGGCGGACCGCACCGCCGAGCGCCTCGGCTATCCCGATGCGGCGCTGCGCGAGGAATACCACCGCCATTTCCTGATGCTGGTGGCGCAGGCCTGCGTCCAGGTATTCGGTACCCGCGCCGAGCACCCGGACTGGGTGCCCCACACCAGCTCCCTGTTTCCCTGGGGTGCCCCGAACCCGGACACCATGTACACCTTCGCGGCACTCGACCCCAACGGCACGTACCGCATCTCGGGCGTCAAGGGCGATGAATCCGTGGCGTCGGTCATGCTGCGCCGCGGCGGGCCCAATGTCGGCATGATCCACGGCGCGACACTCGACGAAATCGACATCGTCGCTCAGGAAACGGATGACGATGGCCGCTTCAGCTTTGTACTGAGCCAGGAAAGGCCGGCGAATTACCAGGGCCCCTGGTTTGCCCTTCACCCTGAAACCACCGGCGCGATCTGTCGCCGCATCACCTCGCAAGCCTGGCAGCGCGACGGCGTCTGGACGCTGGAGCGACTCGACAGACTGCCGGCGCCGTCGCGACTGTCGGCGCAGCAAGTGGAAGCACGCAAGCACAACCTGAGCCTGTTCGTCGCCAAGTTCAACGAATTCATTCTGGGTTATGTGCAGAAGCTTCGCAGCGAGGCATTCAACCAGTTCATTGGCGAGAAATTCCCCGATCTGGGCGGCATGAAGGCCCAAATGTACTACCACGGCTACTGGCAGCTGGAAGACGACGAAGCGCTGATCATCGAATCCGAACTGCCCGAGCAGGTGGCCTACTGGAACATCCAGCTCATGGACGCCTTCTACGGCGCCATGGACTGCACCTTCCACCAGTCGTCCCTCAACCACACCCAGGCCACCGTGGACAGCGACGGCAAGGTGCGTTTCGTCGTCTGCCACGACGACCCTGGCACCCCCAACTGGCTCGCCACAAGCGGCTGGAACAGTGGCACCATGATGCATCGCTGGCACAGCGCCAGCAGTTTTCCCCACCCCGGCGTCAAGAAAGTAAAGGTCGCCGAGGTCCGCAACCACCTGCCCGCCGACACGCCATCGATCACTGCGGACGAACGGGCGCAAAGTCTCTCGCAGCGCATTCGTCAGTATCAGAGCCGGCGGCG